>CALYNN010000007.1 GCA_945221685.1 uncultured Clostridia bacterium
AGGATATTGCGGTCATAGCAATAACAACAAGCATAGGCGCACCGATAAGTCCTGCGGAAACGGTTGATTCGCCGATAATAATACCGCCTATAATCGAAACCGCGTGGCCTATTGTTTTCGGCAGTCGAAGTCCCGCCTCTCTCATTATTTCGTACAAAAGCAAAAGCATAATCGCTTCGGTCATAAGAGAAAAGGGAGTTGTAATTTCCTCAGAGGCTATTGTAAAAAGAAGATTTGTGGGAATAAGCTCCTGATGAAATGTACCGATAGCAACATAAATGCTCGGCAAAAAAATTGAAATAACAAAGGAGAAATATTTTAAAACCCTTATAAAACTGCTGTAAAACGGCGGATTATCGTAATCATCCACCGACTGAAAATTATCACTGAACAAATAGGGCAGATAAATCGCAAAGGGCGACCCCTCTACCATAACCACAACTCTTCCCTCAAGAAGCTTTGACACGGCAACATCGGGTCTTTCGGTATTTCCAACGCAGGAGAAAAAGGATTTAATATCCGTATTAATAAAGGGTACAAGCTCGCCGTAATCAACCACCGTATCAAAATCAGCCGCCTTAAGTCTTTCCTCAACGGCTTTAACCAAAACGGAGTCGGCTCGGTTATCAACATAGGCGATTACCACGGGAGTATCGGCGGCAGAGCCAAGCTTAATCTGCTTAAACTTAAGGTGGTGGGTTTTCAGCCTTTTTCGTATCAGCGCTTTATTATCGTTTACTGCCTCAATAAAGCACTCCTTTGCGCCCTTAACATTGCTTTCATTAGTAGGCTCCTCCACCGACCTTCGCGCCCAGCCCTGAATACCGAACACCAGCGCCCGCTTGCAATCGTCAAGAATAAAAACGCAAAATCCGCTCATCAAATAGTAGTAGCAATCCTCAAAGCTTTTTGCCTCTTTAAGCTCAAGAGAGTTTACCGCCCTCAGCTTTAAAAGCTCCATCAGCTCGTTATTTGTTTCAAATTCAACGCCCTTTTCGTATTGCTTGCTGAGAATTGGACTCATAATCATTTGGCTTAATTGCAGAGAATCAATAAGACCGTCCATTACGCAGAAAAAGCATCGCTGTGAACAGGTTATGGCTTCCCGCAAAAGAAAATCGGAGCAGTCCTTAAAGTCGTTTTCAAATTTGCTTTTGTTTTTATCATATTCAGAAAACAAATCCGTCATATTTTTCACCTGATTAAATTTTTTGCAGTTTTACCGAAATTATGCCGACGGCTTATAATTGGCAATATTTCGGTCAAAATATTTGCGGTGACCTTTTTATGACGATAAATTTCATTAGGGCGGTAATTATATATTTTCTCGTAATAGTGTCGGTACGCTTTATGGGAAAAAGAACTGTAGGCGAGCTTAAGCCTCACGAGCTTGTAATAACAATTCTTGTAAGCTCCGTTGCGTCAATTCCGCTGGAGGATAACTCAATGCCGCTTGCCTACTGCATTATTCCCATTTTGCTTTTTTCAAGCCTTGAAATCATTGCGGCGGCGCTTTCGCTTAAAAGCCTGCGCTTTAGAAATCTGCTTCAGGGCAAGCCTATTTTCATAATACGAAACGGAAGGCTTGACCAAAAAAAGCTTAAGGAAATGCGCTTTACTATGGACGATTTGGTAGACGCTCTGCGTCAAAAGGATGTGTTTGATATATCGCAGGTGCAGGACGCAGTTATAGAAACAAACGGCTCGGTATCGGTGCTTTTAAAGGCTGAGGAACAGCCTCTTACGCCAAAAACGGCTGGAATTAAGGTTGAAGAAAACGGTATGCCGATAGTTATTGTGCTTGACGGAAAGGCAGTCAGCGAATACTTTAACGAGGAAAGGATAAGCGAAGGAAAAATTCAGCTTATACTGAAAAAGGCAGGAGCCGAGGAAAGCAAAACAATGCTGCTGACTGTTGATAACAGCGGCAACACCTATTCAATAGAAAAGGAGAAGCAATGAAAAGAGTATATGCGGCGGCGGTAATTTTAATCATATCCGTACTGTTGTGCGTAGGCGAGCAAAGGCTTGTGGAAAAAATCTACACAGGCTCAACCGAAATAATTCGGCAGGCAATAGAAGCATCCGACAGCAAGGACTACAAAAAGGCACAGGAGCTTTGCGCCGAGCTTGACAGCTTTTGGCAGAATAACCACCCGCTTATGTCGGCAATGATTGACCACGGAAGCTGGGAGGACGCGTCACTCGGTATAAAAACCGTTTACGATTTGGCAGTTAATGAAAGCGACGGCTTAACGGACGCACTGACAGAGCTAAAAAATCAGGTGGAGGCTATGAGGGAAAGCCAAAAAATAACCTTCGGCAATATATTCTGACAGGCACAGAAAGCGCAAGCCTCTCATATACTACTATGAGGTGATAATATGTGCGGAATAGCAGGAATATTATGTCCGTCCATAGATTTAAGAGAAGAAAAACCGCTTATTGAAAGGATAAGCAATACACTGAAGCTGAGGGGTCCCGACGGGAAGGGCGAATATATTACGCAAAGCACCGCCCTTATACACCGCCGCCTTGCAGTTGTTGATGTGGAAAAGGGTGCCCAGCCTATGCGATTCGGCAAATACATTATTGTTTATAACGGCGAGCTTTACAATACCGACGAGGTGCGAAGCGAGCTTAAGCATTTTGGCTACTCCTTTGACACAGAATGTGACACGGAGGTAGTGCTTAAGGCATACCATAAATGGAAAAACGAAAGCGTAAAAAGGCTCAACGGAATATTTGCCTATGCAGTGTATGACGAGGAGGAAAACAGCCTTTTTCTTACGAGAGACAGAATAGGAGTAAAGCCTGTTTACTACTCACAAACAGGAGATATGCTTGCCTTTGCCAGCAGAATAAGCAGTCTGTTATGTATTCCGCGAATTAAGCACGTGGTTGACGAAAACGGACTGAACGAAATATTTATGCTTGGCCCTGCAAAGACGGTGGGAAGCGGAATATTTAAAAATATTAAGGAGCTTCCTCCTGCCTTCAGTCTTACCTATAAAGACGGAAAAATCAGCACCCGGTGCTACTGGCGGCTTGAGGCGGCGGAGCATAGCGAAACCGAGGCTCAGGCAATCGAGCACACGCGCTTTCTTGTGGAGGACTCCATTAAGCGACAGCTTGTTTCCGATGTGCCGCTGGCAGCCTTTTTAAGCGGAGGACTTGATTCATCAATAATTTCCGCGGTGGCAGGAAAAGAGTTTAAGGCACAGGGAAAAATTTTGAATACCTATTCGGTTGACTACATTGACAACGACAAATATTTTAAGAAAAGTCTTTTTCAGCCAAACAAGGACTCCGACTATATCGGCTTGATTTCAGACTATATAGGCACCCGGCATCACAACATAATTCTTGACAATGCCAAGGTTGCAGAGGCGCTGTCGTCTGCCGCAATAGCAAGGGGTACACCTGCCTTTGCAGATATTGATTCATCGCTTTTACTGTTTTGCCGAGAGGTTAAAAAGGACTTTACCGTTTGCCTTTCAGGCGAATGTGCCGATGAGATTTTCGGCGGCTACCCTTGGTATCACAGAAGGGAGATACTTTTTGAGGACTGCTTCCCGTGGTCAAGGTCAACAGGCATAAGGCACAGTATCCTGAAGGACGGTCTTTTGCCACACGGCGACGAATATGCAAGAAACGCCTATCTTTCAACAGTTAATGCAACAAGTGCTTTAGACAGCGACTCTCCTCTTGAAAAAAGAATGAGAGAAATGTTTATGCTCAACTTCAACTACTTTATGCAGACACTGCTTGAGCGTAAGGATGTTATGAGTATGGAGGCCTCTCTTGAGGTAAGGGTTCCCTTCTGTGATTACAGGCTTGTGGAATACGCATACAATATGCCTTGGAGTATTAAGGCGCTGGAGGGCAGAGAAAAGGGCATACTGCGAAAGGCTTTCGAAAACAGCCTACCCTACGAAATAGCTTGGCGCAAAAAAAGCCCCTATCCGAAAACTCACAATCCTGTATATTTTTCTTATGTTAAAAGACTTGCCGCAGAGGCAATTAACGACAAGACCTGCCCCATAGGCGAAATGCTGAATAAAAAAGCAATTTTTGAGCTGATGGATAATCCCAACGGTATGACGGAGCCTTGGTACGGTCAGCTAATGCAGACGCCCCAGGTGCTTGCTTATATTTACCAAATTTATATATGGACCAAAATTTTCAATGTTGAGTTTGATATATAGTTATTGAGTTTACCTTTTGTTTGTGTTATAATTCAAATGATAATAAGAACACAGGAAGTTTACTTATGACCAACGAAGAATATTTGAAAGCAATAGAAATGCGCGTTTCAAGAAGAGCCTTTGCGCCGAAGCAGATGGACGGCGACACGCTGAGCGTGCTGTCACAGCTTACCGAAGCCGCCAACAAAAGCGGAGAGGTTCGATTTAGGTTTATTGAAGACGCCACGGGAGTATCAAGGCTTTTAAGCGGCAGGTACTCTGCAATTGCTCTTTGCGGCGACGACAACGAAAAAACCAGAATAAAAATAGGCTATTGGGGCGAAACCATTGTTTTGCAGTGCGTTTATCACGGCGTGGGCACCTGCTGGATAACAGGCACCTACGACGAAAACAAGGTTTTGGCAAAGCTTCAGCTTCCCAAGGATGAAAGGCTTTACGGTATTATTGTTGTGGGCTTAGTTAAAGAAAAGCAAAGCCACAAGGAGAAGATGATTTACAACATTAACCACAAGCAAAATAAGCCATACCAAAAAATGTTTGCGGTGTGCGACCGCAAGCTTCCGCCCTACTATGAAAAGGCAATGAAGCTTGTGGAAAGGGCACCGTCGGACACAAACAGGCGCGATATTCATTTTCGCTACGAAAACGGCGTTATTTCGGCTTATGTTGATGAGCCGTATTCCGACAAAAGCATTGAATTCGGCATTGCCCAGCTTCATTTTAATTTAGGTGCCGCTTCAATGGGCGTTAAGGGCGAATGGGATAAAAACGGTTGCTTTTGCACCGAGGACAGAAAAAGAATAAAGCTTCCCATAGAAAACCGGGAGGAAGAAAAAGGAGAGGAAAACAATGAGTAAAGCAGCAGTAAAGGAAAAGAAAAGATGGTCTAAAAAGAAAAAAGCAGCCGTAATAATTTTATCGGTGCTTTGCGCGCTGATTGTGCTTACGGTTGCCGCAGGAGTAATTGCTCTTAATTGGTACTGCAGGGTTCCCGAATACAATGTTGTTCAAACAAATCAGCATGTTTCGCTGATAGCCCACAGAGGTATGAGCAGTATGGCTCCCGAAAACACCACTGCGTCCTTTGAGCAGGCAGGCAAGCATTACTATTGGGGCGCAGAGTGCGATGTTTACAGAACTGCCGACGGCGTGTGGATAGTTTCTCACGATACAAACACCTATCGTATGATGGATAAAACCGCTAATATAGAAAAGAAATCCTATGCCGAGCTTATGGAAATGAATGTAGACAACGGCGCAAAGATTGATGAATATCCCGACTTAAAGATGTGCTCCCTTGAAGATTATCTTAAAATCTGCAAGCAGTACAATATGGTTCCGATAATTGAGCTTAAGGGCAAAAACAACACCGAGCATTACGACGAGATAACTGCCCTTGTAAGCAAATACGAGCTTGAAGCCCAGTACATATCCTTCCACTTTGAAAACCTGCAAAAAATCAGAGAGCTTACCGACGCTCCCGTTTTCTACCTTGTTCAAAAAATTGAGCAGGAGGATATTGATTTGGCTCTTACTCTTAAGGACTGCGGAATCAGCTTTAACGGCAACAAGGAAGAAAACTATGAGGCCGACGAAAGCGGAGCAAATATGATAGGCAAATGCGCTGCAGCGGAGCTACCCCTTGCTTCGTGGACTATTGACGACCCCGATGTGCTTGCAAGGCTTGTGGAAAACGGTGTTACAACAATTACCACAAACGCAATAAAATACTGAATGTGTATGTAAAAAAGCAGAACGGACTTAGTAAGCCGTTCTGCTTTTTCTTATGCTATACTATAAAACATCTTCCTTGATGATTTCTTTTTTCCAAGTGCTTTGGGGATGATTGCACACAAAATTATTCAGCCTAATATTTGCCGCGTGCCTAATCCACAAGCCGTAGGCAGGCAGATTTCTGAACCGCCAGCCCTCGGTAATCTTAAATCCTTGCCGAAAAGCAAAGTGTTAAGCTTATCAAGAGGTGTCCTTTTTGCCTTTGCCATAAGTAATCCTCGCAAAATTTGTTTTCGGCTTAATATTATACCAAATTTTCGCGCTAAAGTAAATACTGTTTATTAGCATCGAAAAGGTGTATAATTAAGGTACAGGGAAACCTGATTTTATACAGCAGGAGGCTGATATTATGATTAACATTACGGCAAGAGGCTTTGAACTGAAGCAAGGTGCAAAGGACGGAACCGAAAAGGAGCTTAAGAGAATTGAAAAAATGCTGCCTGACAGAGCTTCCTTCGATGTTACAATATCTAAAAACAAGGACGGCTACAAGTGCGATATAACAGTACTTAATGTTGGCTCCTTTATTCGCGGAGAGGCTGAGGCAGACAGAATTGAGCCTTGCGTTGATATGGCGGTTGACGACCTTAAGAGAAAGATAAGAAAGCTTAAAACCTACCTTGTAGATAAAAAGCGCAAGAGCGGAATTGACGAGCTTGCCGAAGCATTTGCTCCGTTGGAGCAGGAAATATCAATGGAGGACTTTGATCAGTTTGATTTAAGCTCTGCGGAAATCAAGAGAAAGAAAACAATTTCTCCCCAAATGATGACAGACGATGAGGCAATAGTTCAAATGGAAATGCTCGGTCACAGCTTCTTCGTATATTTAGGAGTTGACGGAGAAACAAAAATAATTTATCAGCGCAAAAGCGGCTACGGTCTGCTTATCTGCGAATAACAGCAAAAAAGCTCGGCGGGAAACCGCCGAGCTTTACTTTTTTATTGTTAGCTTTTCTTTATTGTTAGCTTTTCTATAGGCTTTATGCCAAGGGAATTCAAATAATCAAACGCCTGCCCTACAAGCTTTTTGCCCTGAAAGCTTTCGGGAGAATGAGCGTCAAAGGCTACAAGCACCCTGTTGCCTGTTTCGGCGGCTATCTGCCAAAAGCGGCGGTTTGGATAATGCCTGCTTTGCCCATAGCCCAAAAGATTAAATTCAAGGGGGCAGTCAAGCTCTTTTAAGCTTTGACAAAATCCTGTCATCCTTTCGGTATAAACACTGCTGCTGCCGGTAAAATTAAATAAATCGGGGTGAGCCAAATAAAGAAATTTTCCCGTTTCGATACCTGCAAGCGCCTGATTTATATATTTATCAAAAAGCACGGTGCTATCGGTAGGATTTCCGCAATAGTGAGCATACGGCTCATATTCGTTATCGGTAAAGTGCTGACCTAAGATAAGGTAATCAAAGCCGTACTGCTTAAGATAATCAACCGTATTTTCAAAAAGCTTCGGATAATATTCTATTTCGTATCCCAAACAGATATTGATTTTGTTTTTGTATTCCTGCTTAAGACGGTTAACCGAGTTAACATAATCGGCAACATCATCGGGAAACATTCTGAAGGTAGAATAATAATCCTTGTTAGGAAAAAGCATAGGGGCGTGGTCGGAAAAGCCAAGCTCCTTAATACCTGTTTTCACCGCCTTGTTTACATAATCCCTATCTCTGCCGAAGGCGTGACGGCAGCGATTTGTGTGGGTATGATAATTAAATTCCATAACATTATTATAACCTTTTTTTCTTTATAATCAATATTGAAAATATTTTTTTACTGTGATAAAATTAACCCACTGTATCTGAATAATATTATGAAAGGAGAATGCTTTATGCGATGGATACCCGTTCACGAAAGGGTTAAGGTTCCCGTAATAAAAAATTTAATATGGGCGTCAAAAATTCTGTTTAAGGCAGACAAATGGTTTTTGATAAGCGGTATTATTTCGGAATGTGCAACTGATTTTTTCAGAATGTTTGTGCAAAGCGTTCTCTTTCTTAAGGTACTGCTTTCGGTTATTGAGGGCAGCGGAAGATTTGAAAGCTATATAAAATACCTATTTCTGTTTTTCGCCGTAGGCATAGTGGCAGAAATTATTTCCGTATGGGGTGACTATGTAACAAATGTAAGCCAAAAGAAAATATTCAAGCAGCTTAATAATATGATTTTTGAAAAGGCATACGGCGTTGATGTAGGCTGCTACGAGGACCCTGAATTTTATGACAAATATCAGCGTGCCACGGAAATACTTACAAACGGCTATTTCATAATGTTTTCTTGGGATTTGTCGGTGGTTTTCGGCTCTCTTTTTGCCTTTATCTCGGTAATATCAATTGTTTCGGTCATTGATGCGTCGTACCTTATTTTTCTGCTTCCCGTAATTCTTGTTTTCGTTGTTGAAACGGTAAAAAGCAAGGTGGTTTACAAAAGGGATTTGGAGATGACTCCCAACAACAGAATAAAGGCATATACTCAAAGAACGGTTTACCTTAAGGATTTTGCAAAGGATATAAGAACCTCAGGGATTTTTTCCGTTATATCGGAAAAATTCATAAATGCAGTTGACAGCAACATAAAAATAATAAAGCAGTACGGATGGAGGCTTTTTTGGTTTAGTATGGTAAGCTCCTTTTGCGGTGAATTTATACCCATTGTGTGCACCTACGCATACTCAGGCTATCAGTTTGTTGTCACAAGGGCACTTGATGTTTCGGGCTTTTCCGTTGTGCTCAGCTCAATAAATTCCGTAAGAACCGCCGCAACTAATATTGCCGAAAGCTTTTCGGCGCTCAGCGAGGTTGCACTTTATTTTCAAAACCTGCGGGACTTTTTTGATTATGAAAGCAGGGTTGTATCGGGCAATAAAAAGGTTGAGGAATTTGAAAGCCTTGAACTTAAAAATGTTTCCTTCAAATATCCGTCCGCCGAGAAATACTCCCTAAAAAACATAAGCCTGAAAATTGTTAAAGGGCAAACGGCGGCAGTTGTGGGAATTAACGGTGCAGGCAAGTCAACGCTTGTTAAGCTGCTGCTTCGATTTTACGACCCTACCGAGGGTGAAATTCTGTATAACGGAATTAACATAAAGGAATATAATCTTGAGGAATACAGAAGAAAATTTGCAACAGTATTTCAGGACTGCAAAACCTTTGCCCTTTCGGTAAACGAAAATGTTATGTGCCGCGAATGTAATGAAAGCGACAGGGCACAGGCAGAAAAGGCACTTAAGCTCAGCGGAGTTTGGGAGCAGATTTGCCGCCTTAGCAACGGCGGTGAAACGGTACTGACCCGCGAATTTGACGAAAACGGCGCAGGACTTTCGGGCGGCGAGGCGCAAAAGACCGCCGTTGCAAGAATGTTTGCAAAGGATTTTGACCTTGCAATACTTGACGAGCCAAGCTCCGCACTCGACCCCATTGCAGAATATAAAATGTACGAAAGTCTTATAGGCGCAACAAAAGACAAAGCGGTAATATATATTTCTCACCGACTTTCAAGTGCTGTGCTTTCCGATATTATTTATGTGCTTAAGGGCGGACGGCTTATTGAAAGCGGCAGTCACGACACGCTTACCGAAGCCGGCGGAGAATACAGCAAAATGTTTGCCCTGCAGGCGTCAAGCTATGTTGAGGAGGGTGACGGCAATGAAGCATAAAGAAAAGCAGACAGAAAAAAGCGGCCATTCAATGCTTTCGAATATACTGTATTTTGTGCGTCTAATGTTTAAGCACTCCCCCGGACTTGTAATCGGCGAAATGCTTTGGGGAATTGTACTGAAGCTTCCTACCCGACTTGTGTCGGTAATCGGCGTAAAATACATTATTGACAATGTTTCCGCAGGGGCGGGAAAGGAAAAGATTTTCGGCGCAGTGGGAATAATCGCCGTTATACTCATCGCAAGCGAAACTGCCGCTTGGATTTTTCGCGAATTCTACTGGAATTCCGAAAAGGAGCGAGCCTCACGGGCGTTAAACGAAACCCTTTACCAAAAGGCAAAAAGTCTTGATTTGGCAAATTACGATAACCCTGAATTTTACAACAATTTCATTTTAACAATAGAAGCCTCGGCAGATAATATTCAAAATGTTTTGGGACTTGTAAGAAACTATGTGGGTGAATTCATTTCCCTGTTGACAATCTGCTCGGTTGTGCTTGCACTTGACCCTATATGCCTGCTGATTATTATTGCAATAGTAATAATATTTACTCCCATCAGCAAAAAAATCGGCACATACCAAATGCAAAGACGGGAGGACAACAACCGCCTTCACCGCCGCGCCGATTATTTTGCAAGGGTATTTTATTTGCAGGACTATGCAAAAGAGGTAAGAATGAACAACATTAAGCCACTGCTTATTAAGCGGTACAACGAAGCGGCACAGGCAGTTTGTGATAACCAAAAAAAGTATGTAAGAAAAATAGACCTTGCGTATTTCATTCAGGAAACAGGCGTACAGATTGTCGGATTTATGTTCATTTTGCCGCTTTATTTGGGTTACTGCGTTCTTGAGGCAAAAACAATGTCGGCAGGCAGCTTTGTGGCGGCATTTAACGGAGCATTTTCAATAGCCTCGTCATTTTCATTTTTAACCGTTACTGCCGTAAGAAATTTTTCGGAGCGGGCAAAAATGATAGAAAAGTACCGCCAATTTCTTAAATGCGAGCCTACCATTTCTTCGGGAGATACAGAGGCAGAATGCGGCACACCCGAAAAAATTGAAATTAAAAATCTTTCCTTTACCTATCCAAACAGTAAGGAAAAGGTCTTAAGCGATATTAACATTACAGTTAATCCCTGCGAAAAAATTGCTCTTGTCGGCTACAACGGAGCAGGAAAAACAACGCTTACAAATCTTCTTTTAAGGCTTTACGAGCCAAGCGAGGGTGAAATCCTTTTTGGCGGAGAGAATATAAAAAATGCAACTCTTGACTCCCACCGAAAAAGATTTGCGGCTGTTTTTCAGGACTTTCAGCTTTTTGCATGCACCTTGGGCGAAAATGTTTCTCTTGATAAAGAGGTTGATAAGCCGAGGGCGGAAAGCGCACTTAAGCATTCCGGCTTTACAAAGGAGCTTGAAAAAGGAATTGATACTCCCCTTTTGCGCGAGTTTGACGACGAGGGCATAATGGTTTCGGGCGGCGAGGCGCAAAAAATTGCCATTGCCAGAGCCTTTTACAAAAAATGCCCCTATGTTATTCTTGACGAGCCTTCGGCAAATCTTGACCCTGTTGCCGAATATAATTTAAATCAGGCAATGCTGGAGGCGGCAAAGGACAAAACGGTTATTTTTATTTCTCACCGACTTTCCACCACGGTAAATGCCGACAGAATTTATGTTATGGAAAAGGGCAGAATAATTGAGTCGGGAACTCATAGGGAGCTTATGGAGAAAAACGGAGCATACGCATATATGTTTAATCTTCAGGCAGAAAAATACAGAACCTAAAAACACATAATAAGCAGATAAAAGCCGAAAAACCTGTCGAAATATAAGACAGCTTTTTCGGCTTTTGTATAACATCACAAATTTTATATAAAAAATTTGTCACAAATACCGTATTTACAGCACTACTATATAGAGGGTATAATAAAAATACCGATAAACATTACGGTAATGAGGTGGTGCTTAAGTATTTTTGCCAAAGCCTTATCGGCTTCTGTAAAAATAGTATATAAAAAAGATTTTATAAGTAAGCAAAAACAAAAATCAAAAAATTCTAAGGAGAAAAATTATGAAAAAATTTTTATCTGCAGTGATGGCGCTGATTATGGCATTCACATGCTTAGGCGTTAGCGGATTAACTGCGTCGGCAGACGAATATACCGACATTATGAACGCTATCAGCAACGCTCCGTCAATTACTTTAGGCGAAACGAAATCGGTCACTGTTAATTCACAATCTGAAAAAATCGACGAGAATATAGCATTTATTAAATTCGTACCGACTGCTTCGGGCTATTATGAATTTATATGCGACACTAAGCCTGCAACAGGCGCTGTTTTCAGCGAAGTAATGACAATGGACGACGAAGAAATTTATTCGGGTATGGGAGAAAGCGGCAGAGGCGCAACTGCTCCCGTGTTCAAATGCGCCGCAAAGCTGACTGCAAACAAAACATATTACTTTATGTTGATTGGCTCCGAATGCGGAGTATATACTACAAATGTTACCGTAGCAAAGCACACACATCAGTATGACGTAGCATATACTGTTTCTGCATACTATGAATATGACGCAGAGGAAAAATTTTTATATTCCGAGGACGGCGGAAAATACCAGCCTTGTCTGTACTGCGGATACGAAAAGAAACTTGAAACATACTACGCGCCCAAGACAATGACTCTTTCCTACACTACAGGCGTATATAACGGAAAGACAAAGACTCCCAAGGTAACAATTAAGGACAGAAAGGGAAATGTTATTTCCGCATCTAATTACAAGGTAACCTACAAAAATAATGTAAAGCCCGGCAAGGCAACCGTAACAGTTAAATTCAACGGCAAAAAGTACGACGGCTTAATGGCTAAAAATTACACCATTAAACCGAAGAAGGCAACCTTAACATCGGTTAAATCAAACAAGTCAAAGCAGCTAACAATTAAGTGGAAAAAGGATTCAAATGTTTCCGGCTATCAAATTCAGTACAGCACCTCCTCAAAATTCACAAGCAAAACCACAAAAACAGTAACAATTTCAGGCTCTAAATATGTTCAAAAAACAATTAAAAATCTTAAGAGCAAGAAAAAGTACTATGTAAGGGTTCGTTACTACAAGACTATCAGCGGCAAAAAGGTTTACGGTGCCTGGAGCTCATCAAAGGCAGCCACAACAAAGAAATAAGCAAAGCTGAGTAAAATTTTGCTAACCCTACAAAAAAGCCTTACCCGATTGGGTAAGGCTTTTTGCTGTCTGTTAAACATTGATTTCTACGCTGACGCCTAAAAGGTCCTTTTCCTTTTCAAGAATAGGATTAACCACCTCATTAAGAAAATCTGCGGTTTGCTCAGGCGCTCTGCCAACAAAGTTTTCAGGCTTAAGAATAGAGAGTATTTCCTCCTTTGTGGTCATAAAGGCAGGGTCTGCGGCAATTCTGTCAACCAAATCGTTTTTGCCGCCCTCAACCTTTACCACCGCGCCTGCCGCCATGGAATGCTGACGGATTTTTTCGTGAAGCTCCTGTCTGTCGCCGCCCTTCTTAACAGCGTCCATCATAATATTTTCCGTTGCCATAAAGGGAAGCTCACTCATAAGCCTTGCTTCGATAACCTTTGGATAAACAACGAGTCCCGATGTAACATTGATATACAAATCGAGAATGCCGTCCGTAGCCAAAAATGCCTCTGCAACCGAAACGCGCTTATTAGCCGAGTCATCAAGAGTTCTTTCAAACCACTGAGCCGAGGCGGTCCAGGCGGGGTTAAGAGTATCTATCATAACATAGCGTGCCAGAGAAGCAATTCTTTCACTACGCATAGGATTGCGCTTATATGCCATTGCCGATGAGCCAATTTGATTTTTTTCAAACGGCTCCTCAATTTCCTTAAGATTTTGAAGAAGCCTTAAGTCGTTTGAAAACTTACAGCAGGACTGTGATATAAGACCAAGACAGTTGCAAACGATAGTATCAAGCTTTCTTGCATAGGTTTGACCGCTTACAGGGAAGCAAGCCTTAAATCCCATTTTTTCGGCAATTCTTTTATCAAGCTCCTTGCACTTTTCGTGGTCGCCGTCAAAAAGCTCAAGGAATGAAGCCTGGGTGCCTGTTGTGCCCTTTGAGCCGAGAAGCATTAGGCTGTCGATAACATGGCAGATTTCCTCATAATCCATTACCAAGTCCATAAGCCACAGGGTTGCTCTTTTGCCTACCGTAGTTGGCTGAGCCGGTTGAAAATGAGTAAAGGCAAGGCAGGGCATATCCTTATATTCATCGGCAAACCTTGCAACGCTTGCAATTGCGTTTACAAGCTTTTTCTTGATAAGCAAAAGTGCCTCGCGCATTGTTATAACATCTGTATTATCGCCGACATAACAGCTTGTGGCTCCAAGATGAATAATAGGCTTGGCGTTGGGACACTGCTCGCCGTAGGCATGAACATGGCTCATAACATCGTGGCGAAATTTCTTTTCGTACTCACGGGCAACATCGTAATTAATATCGTCGGCATGAGCCTTAAGCTCATCAATCTGCTCCTGCGTTACATTGAGTCCCAGCTCCTTTTCTGCTTCTGCAAGGGCAATCCAAAGCTTTCTCCAGGTTTTAAATTTGAAATCTGGAGAATAAATATACTGCATTTCCTTTGAGGCATAACGGGCATTAAAGGGAGAATTATATGTGTTATTCGGCATTAGTCCAAACCTACTCTCTTCATCATTTCTGCATAAGCGTCCTCTACTCCGCCTAAATCTCTGCGGAAGCGGTCCTTATCAAGCTTTTCATGTGTTTTAATATCCCAGAAGCGACAGGTATCGGGACTGATTTCATCGGCAAGAACAATGGTTCCGTCGCTTGTTTTTCCGAATTCAAGCTTGAAATCAATAAGCTCAACGCCGATGGAGGCGAAATATTCCTTAAGCACATCGTTTACGGTAAACGCCATTTTCTTAATGGTGTCAACCTCCTCCTGAGTTGCAAAGCCGCAGGAAACAGCGTGGTAGCCGTTAATAAGCGGATCGCCCAAATCATCGTCCTTGTATGAGAATTCAATAGACGGACAAACGAAATCCATACCCTCCTCAAGACCTAATCTTTTGCATATTGAGCCTGCCGCACGGTTGCGGATAATAACCTCAAGGGGAACAATAGTAACCTTTTTTACTGCTGTTTCCCTGTCGGAAAGCTCCTCAACAAAGTGGGTGGGAACGCCCTTTTTCTCTAAAAGTTGCATAAGCAGGTTAGACATTTTGTTGTTAACCACGCCCTTGCCTGCAATGGTGCCCTTTTTGAGTCCGTTAAAGGCGGTAGCGTCGTCCTTATAATCAACAATAACAATATCCGGGTCCTCTGTTGCCCAAACCTTTTTTGCCTTGCCCTCATAGAGCTGCTGTGTTTTAGTCATATTTCATATCTCCTTTTTGAATAGTTTATTATTTCTTGTAAGCCGCTTTAATTCTTTCGATTGCCTCTACGGTCTTTTCGGCATTTCCGAAAGAGGTTAGGCGGAAATATCCCTCGCCTGCAGGACCGAAGCCCGAGCCGGGAGTACCTACTACCTGACATTTTTCAAGAAGCTCATCAAAAAACTCCCAAGAGGTATAGCCCTCGGGAACACGAAGCCAAACATACGGTGAATTTACGCCGCCGTAGCACTCGAAGCCTGCGTCGCAAAGTCCGTCATAAATAACTCTTGCATTCTTTTGGTAATAGGAAAGGATTTCCTTAATCTGCTTTTGACCCTCCTCGGTATAAACAGCCTCGGCAGCTCTTTGAGTAATATATGATACACCGTTAAATTTTGTTGCCTGACGGCGCGCCCACAAAGGATTAAGGCTTGTACCGTTAAATACCAAATCCTTAGGAACAACGGTATAGCCGCAACGCATACCGGTAAAGCCTGCTGTTTTTGAGAAAGAGCGAAGCTCTATAGCACAGGTCCTTGCGCCTTCAATTTCATAAATGGATTTAGGAATATTATCCTCGGTTACAAATGCCTCGTAGGCAGAGTCAAAAAGAATAAGTGAATTATGCTCGTTTGCAAAATCAACCCATTTTTTAAGCTGCTCCTTTGTTGCAACCATACCGGTTGGATTATTCGGGAAGCAAAGATAAATTACATCGGGAATTTCAGACGGAATATCCGGTGTAAAGTTATTTTCCGCAGTACAGGGCATATAGATAATATTTGACCAAAGGCCGTTTTCATCCTTATCTCCGCTTCTGCCTGCCATAACATTTGTATCAACATAAACGGGGTAAACAGGGTCGCAGATAGCAACCTTGTTATCTACCGAGAAAATATCGCCGATATTGCCGCAGTCGGACTTTGCACCGTCGGAAAGAAAGATTTCGTCAACTGCAATATCTATTCCTCTGTCGGCATAATCGTGCTTTTGAATGGCATTGAGAATAAAATCGTAGCCGTACTCCGGCGGATAGCCTCGGAAGGTGCTCTCATCTGCCATTTCGTCAACAGCCTTGTGCATTGCCTCGATTACAACGGGCGCAAGAGGCTTTGTTACATCACCGATGGAAAGACGGATTACATCTGCGTCGGGATGCGCCTCCTGATACGCCTTCTGCTTTTTAGCAACGGTAGAAAACAGATAGCTTGACTCAATTTTTAAAAAGTTTTCGTTAATCTTCATATTTTAAACCTCCATATTTTTTTGTAATTTTTACAGATTTATTTCACCGCTGAAAACATATTCTGCGGGGCCTGTCATAATAACACTGTCGCTTTCATTGCCTGACCAATGAATTTTTAAATCACCGCCTAAAAGATGGACGGTAACATCATTGTCGGTATAGCCGTTTAGGATTGCGGCAACAACCGTTGCGCAGGTGCCGGTGCCGCAGGCAAGAGTTTCGCCTGTTCCCCTTTCCCACACGCGCATTTCAATATTATTTCGGTCAACAACCCTTGCAAACTCTGCATTTACTTTTTTAGGAAAGATACTGTTATTTTCAAAGAGGGGACCGAAATGCTCAAGCTCAAATTCCCTCGGCGACCTGTCGATAAACATAACCGCGTGAGGATTACCCATTGAAACGCAGGTCATATTGAATTTTCTTCCGTCAACGGTTATTTCGTTATTTATAACTTTGTCGCCGTTGCTGACTACGGGAATATCTGCCGCGTTAAGAATAGGTGCGCCCATATCTACCCGCACCCCTGTTACGACACCGTTTTCAACGGTAAGGGTGATATACTTAACCTTTCCCATTGACTCGATGGAAAATTCGGCAGTATTAACATATCCCTTATCGTAAACATATCTTGCAACGCATCTGATTGCATTGCCGCACATTTCGGCTCTTGAGCCGTCTGCATTATACATTACCATTTCAAAATCGGCAGCCTTGCCTTTTTTTATCAAAATAAGTCCGTCACCGCCTACGCCGAAGTGGCGGTCGGAAAGCTTTATTGCGGCGGCTTTTTCGTCCTTAACGGTTTCCTCAAAGCAGTCGATATATACATAATCGTTGCCGCAGCCGTGCATTTTTGTAAATTTCATAAAATCAACTCCAAAAGATTAAGTCAGTCAGTTTTGATCGGTAAAGTCATTTATAATTTCCCTTGCAAGCTCTACCATTTTTTTACCCGTTTTCATGCTCTGACTTTGCAGGTACTTATGCGCCTGCGTTTCAGTTATATTTCGCTGGTTCATAAGAACTGTTTTTGCATTTGAAATAAGCTCGCTCTCGTTATCCTTACGCCTTGTAAAGCCTGAACGGGCGCTTACAAGAACCGCAACGGTGTTTAGGAACTCCTCTCTGTTAACAGGAAGCGGCAGGCTTATAAGGTTGCCCATATAGCTTTCTGCACCGTTTTTCGAAAGAGCAATTATATCAAAGCCTACGGGAAGATTTTCCGCAAGGACGCCTGCGCTCATATCACTGAGTATTGACGCACATATAATTACGCCCTCGTTGAGTCCCTGGGCAACGCTTAAAACGCTGGCTCCCCTGGCGCACACATAAGAAACATGAAAGCCCTCGTCCTCTATCATAGAGCGAAGCTGCATTGCCACACTCTTAACAGGGTACGCAATGATAATATCCTTCATAATCTACTCTTTTCATCATATCTTTATTGCATTATTATATCATAAGTAATATAAAATGTTCAATACCAAATATATGATATTTTGCACGCTGTTTATAACGGTTTATTGCAGGTAAAAACCTACAACATTTACAACATTTTACACATATTTTGGAAAAATTTAATTTTTTTTTGTAACAAAATATACAAAATCACCTTGATTAATTACTTTAAAAATGTTATTATGTGGGTGAATATAATAATATTTCGTGCTTTTGCACAAATTATTCAGGTTAAGGAGATGATAAAATGGCTAAATTCAAAGACGAAAATGAGTTTCCGGTTTACCTGTTTCACAGCGGAAAGAACTACAAAGCATATGAATTCTTCGGCTGTCATAAAATAGATGGTGAACGCTTCGTTTTCAGGGTTTGGGCTCCCCACGCAACAGCAGTTGCGGTTGCCGGTGATTTTAACGGCTGGAGCAACACGGCAAATCCTATGAAGCAAATCTCCTCCGGCATATGGGAGGCAAAGATTGACGGATTAAAAATTTATGACTGCTACAAATATGCCATTACAACAAGGTCGGGAGCCGTAAAAATGAAGGCGGACCCCTATGCCTTTCACGCAGAAACAAGGCCCGGCACCGCTTCAAAGGTTTATGTAAACAAGGAATACGACTGGACAGATAAGGAATGGAACAGGCAAAAGCAAGCTAAAAACATTCTTGAACAGCCTGTCAATATATATGAAATACATTTCGGCTCTTGGAAAAGACACGAGGACGGTGAATTTCTTTCCTATCGTCAAATGGCAGATGAGCTTGTGCCGTATGTTAAGGAAATGGGATACACCCATATAGAAATGATGCCTATTATGGAATATCCCTACGACGGCTCCTGGGGTTATCAGGTTACAGGCTACTTTGCCCCCACCTCGCGCTACGGCACTCCGGAGGATTTAATGTACTTCATCGACACCTGCCACGGTGCAGGAATAGGTGTTATTCTTGACTGGGTTCCGGCGCATTTTCCCAAGGACGGTCACGGACTTTATGAATTTGACGGCGAATGTACCTACGAGTATTCGGACTTAAGAAAGGGCGAGCACAAGGAATGGGGCACAAGAGTTTTTGACTACGGCAAAAATGAGGTTAAAAGCTTTCTTATTTCCTCTGCAATGTACTGGGTTGACAAATTCCATTTTGACGGCTTAAGAGTTGACGCGGTAGCCTCGATGCTTTACCTTGACTACGGCAGAGAAAACGGCGAATGGGTTGCAAATAAAAACGGCGGCAGAGAAAACCTTGAGGCTGTTGAGTTCTTTAAGGAGCTTAACTGCACAATGTTTAAAGAGCATCCCGATGTTATGATGATAGCCGAGGAATCAACTGCGTGGCCAATGATTACAATGCCTACCGACATAGGCGGGTTAGGCTTCAATTTCAAGTGGAATATGGGTTGGATGAACGATATGCTTCGTTACACCTCTATGGATCCGCTGTTCAGAAAAGGCAACCATAGCTGCATAACCTTCAGCTTTTTCTACGCCTTCAGCGAGAATTTCATATTACCCATAAGTCACGACGAGGTAGTCCACGGCAAGGCAAGTCTTATTAACAAAATGCCCGGCGACTACGATATGAAATTCGACGGCATTAGGCTGTTTCTTGCATATATGTTTGCTCATCCCGGCAAAAAGCTACTGTTTATGGGAAGCGAGTTCGGTCAGTTTATCGAGTGGAACTACGAGCAGGGACTTGACTGGCTTCTTTTGGATTACGAAAAGCACAGACAGCTTCACGGCTTTGTTAAGGAGCTTAACGAATTTTATAAGGCTACTCCTGCACTGTGGCAGGTTGATTACAGTTGGGAGGGCTTTCAATGGATTTCCAGCGAGGACAACGCTAATTCCATTATTGCCTTTAGAAGAATTGACAAGGCAGGAAAAGAAATTATTGCCGTATTTAACTTTACTCCGAACAGCTTCAGCGAATACCGCATAGGCGTTCCGGAGGAGGGTACATACAAGGTTGTTATGGACACCTCTATCGAAAAATACGGCGGTACAAAGCCGAAGCTTTCGGGTACATACAAATCAAAGGCTGTCGCAATGCACGGTCACGACCAAAGCATAGGCTTAAAGCTTAACGGACTTTCGGCAATTTATCTTGTTAAAGTCCAACCAAAGAAGCCGAAAAAGGCAACGGAAGCAAAGCAGACAAAGCCGATAAAGGCAGAGAAAGCAAAGCCTTCGGCAAAAAAGGCTGCTGAAAAACAAAACGCCAAGGCAAAAAAAGCCAAGGCTGAAAAATAAACTAATTGAAGGAGACAGAAAATGGCACACAAAACAAATGTTGTTGCAATGCTTTTGGCAGGCGGTCAGGGAAGCCGTCTCGGTGTTCTTACAAAAAACATTGCAAAGCCTGCAGTTCCCTACGGCGGAAATTACAGGATAATTGATTTCCCCCTTTCAAACTGTGTTAACAGCGGTATATATACCGTTGGCGTACTGACGCAGTATCAGCCCCTCGAGCTTAACGACTATTTGGGCAACGGTCAGCCATGGGACCTTGACCGTCAAAACGGCGGTATTCATATTCTTTCTCCCTATGAGGCAATCGGCGGCGCAGAGTGGTACAAGGGTACGGCCAACGCAATTTATCAAAACATAAATTTCATTGAAAAATACGACCCCGAATATGTT
>CALYNN010000008.1 GCA_945221685.1 uncultured Clostridia bacterium
AAGGTTGTTTTTTTTTTATTGATATCTCACTTTATCCTTTAAATCCTCGCGAATAAAAGGCTCTCCGCCTGTTATGTTTGTAAAATACATAGGCGGCAGCTTTTTTATAGCCTCAACCGTAAGCTCCTCCTCGGGCTTTGAGGGCTTCTTGTATCTGTTGCACATATTGCACCGTGCGTTACAGCGGTATGTAACAATAACTGTACCGTTTAGTTTTTTTGTCATATGTTATTCCTTCTTTGATTTTGAAAAATCACCAAGCATAAGAGCCCGTGTGATTTTGAATTTTCTTATAATGTATTTTGATACAGGAATAGGAACTAACAGTCCTGTTATACACATCAAAAGCGAATAAATAATATAAGGCATATGGAGCATTGAGCCGCATACTACACGAATGGAAATTTGAACATAGTAGCCAATCATATAAATATCCATTCCGTAATTGCCTATAACCGAAAATGCTTTTTTCAGCGACTTTACCTGAGTTACGGCTAAAGCAATCATATACCAAAGCAGTATGTTAAAAATGCATAAATCCCAAAGCGCTTTTATCACCGTCAAAGGAATGACCTATTATTACCCAAACGATAATGAGCGCTCTGAAAATATTAAGCTCGTCATAGTACCTTTTTTTGCATCCGGCATAGCTATACCCCGTTAGTTTTTGTATATTTCAATCAGTTTTTCTGTATAATCCTCAATGGTTTCAAAAGCTGCCTCGGCACAGAATGTGCTCATTTGCGATGCTTTTTCGCCGTTTTCGGTTAATGATTTAATTGCTGCTTCAAATTGCCTTTCGTTGCCTGCTTCAAAAAGAATTCCTGTTTTTCCGTCGTCAATAAGCTCGGGAATTCCGCCTATGCGCGAAGCCACAACAGGCGTGCCGCAGGAAATGCTTTCCATAACGGAGAATGGGCAGTTTTCATACCAAATGCTTGGATAAACTGTAAGCCGTGCTTTAGCAATAAGCTCCGCAAGCTCACTGCCTGTTTTAAATCCGACAAATTCAACATTGTCTGCGCCCTTAATCTCGTCCTCTAAAGGACCGGAGCCGGCGGCAAGAAATTTAACGCCTTTGGTTTTCAGTATTGTATCAATGCCCTTTTCCTTGCTGAATCTGCCGAAATAGAGAACATAGTCCTCCTTTTCGCAGTTGGGCGTTTCAATTTTTTCAATAAAATTATGTATTGCAACGGTTTTGCCTTTAAACACAGGATTAGTGTCAAGCCTGCTTTTCATAAATTCACTGCAGCAGATTACAGAGTCAAGCTGCTCGTAAACCTTGTTTTTATTCCAGTAAAATGCCTCAGCCGTGCCTACTGCGGATTTCAGCAGGGAGGAGTGAACGCATCTTCCTTTAGTACAGTTTATAAATTTTCCGCCCAGGCATTTTTCGCATATGCTGTCGTCATTATACATCATATGGTTGGGGCAGATTAGCTGGTAGTCGTGAGCAGTATAAACAATTTTAAGGCTTCTGCCGTTTTCCTTTTCCCATTTTCTTGCTTCAAGAATTATTGACGGCGTGAGCTGATAGTTAAAGTTGTTTAGGTGCATTACATCAGGCTGAAAGCTGTCAAGCACAAGACGCAGCTTCTGCCGCGCTTCCTTGGAATAGACGGTTTTTAAGGAAAGCTTAATCTTTTTCAAAGCGCCGGAATTATGAAAATCCATATTTTCTGTATATGCCTCGGCACTATTTGAAACGCAGTTGTCCTTATGCTCCATTCCGAAATATTCAACCGAATGACCTAATGATGTGAGATATTCTCCCAACCTCAGCATATATGTTTCCGAGCCGCCGTTGGGGTACAGAAACTTGTTTACCATTAAAATTTTCATTTGCTCACCGTTTTTCATATAGCTCAAGGGTTTTGTCAACAACCTTATCCCAGCTGTATTTTTTGCATATGTATTCCCTTGCCTGAGCCTTATAGGCATCAACAAGCTCTTTGCTTTCAATAAGCTCTTGCAGGGCGTCTCGTAAAGACTCCTTACTGCCTTTTTCAAAATATACCGCCCTGTCGCCGCATACCTCAGTGCATTCGGCAATGTTAGAGGTAAGGCAGCAGTTGCCGTAGCTCATAGCCTCCAAAAGACTTAAGGGCATACCCTCAATATCGCTGGGCAGACAGTAAATATAGGCGTTTGAGTATAGCTCGTCGAGAATTTCACCCTGAACAAAATCAGTAAAAATTATGTTGTTATTGCCCGAAGCGGCTTTTTTTACCTCGCTCATATAATCGTCCGTATGGCTTGCACCTCCGGCAATAACAAGCTTTTTGTCGGTGTCAAGGTCGTTGTAGGCTTCAATAAGCGTATGAACACGCTTTTCGGGAACTATTCTACCGAGATAAAGAATGTACCCGTCCTTTTCAAGATTGAATTTATTCTTTATTAGATCGGCGTCTCTTAAAGCAGGCTCTGATACTCCGTTTGGTATGTAAACTGTTTCGCGGTTATATTTGTCAAGAAAATATCTGCGAACATTTTCGGAAAGCACTATGATTTCGTCTGCGTATTTTGCCGCCGTCTTTTCACCGAATAAGAGAAATTTTGTGGCAAAGCCGCCCCACTTGGAGCGTTGCCAGTCAAGTCCGTGGATTGTTGCAATAACTCTTTTACCGAAAAGCTTTGGCAAAAAGCAAAATGCACAGGGACCCTCAGCGTGAAAATGAACAATGTCATACTTTCCGAAGGAGGCTCTTATTGCGGCAAGGAGGCTGTAAACAACAGCGTTAAGCTTACTGCTTTGAAAGGTAAATACGGTTTTAATTTTTACACCGTTTAGCTCCTTTAAGCTATTTCCCGTTTCAAATTCTTTACCTGAAACATGGTGCCCCCTGCGGTTGTAGGCCACAACCTTGTGACCCCGTTTTACAAGGGCGGAGGAAAGCTTCTCAACAACAATTTCTATTCCGCCTTCACGGGAGGGTATTCTTTTGTGGCCTATCATTGCAATGTTCATACTATTCCGCACCCTTATGAGTCAGTACAACGCCAACGGTTTTAAACAAAATTTTTATATCAAGCCATAATGACCAGTTATCTATGTATTGACAGTCAAGCCTTACAACCTCTTCAAAGTCCTGAATATCAGACCTGCCTGAAACCTGCCATATTCCCGTAATTCCGGGTTTAAGTGAAAGCCTTCTTTTGTGGTGGCTTTCGTATTGCTCAAACTCGTCGATGGTCGGAGGTCTTGTGCCCACAAGGCTCATATCGCCCTTAAGCACATTCCAAAACTGAGGAAGCTCGTCAATGCTGTATTTACGAATGAATTTGCCGACCTTTGTTATTCTCGGGTCGTCGTCCATCTTAAACATAAGGCCGTTCATTTTGTTTTGCTCCATAAGAGCCTTTTTTCTTTCCTCGGCGTCAACATACATTGAACGAAGCTTGTAGATATTGAATACTCTGCCGTTTTTTCCTACTCTCTGCTGCTTGAAAATAAGCGGTCCCGGCGACTCCAGCTTAAGTGGAATTGCCGTAATAAGAATAATCGGCAAAGAAATTATTGAGCCTATAAGTCCGCCAACAATATCAAAGACTCTTTTAACAATAAGGTGTCTTTCGTTGTGAACTGCCGGCGAAAATACAGCCATTGGATAACCGGCTTTAATGTTGCAGTTAATGTTGTCAAATTTGCTTTGCTCAACAATTTTTTCAAGGGAAGGAATTGTAACATTAACTGTAATGCCCATATCCTCAAGCTCTTCAATAATTTCCGCAACCTTTTCGTTCATTCCCTCAGGCAGATTTATATAGACCTCGTCAAGAGAAGCGGTTCTTATCCAACCGAAAAGGTTTTCCTCGTTGGCAACAACGGGAATGCCCTGAATTTCGTTAATGTTGCTTCCGTATGAAACTTTTACGCCTCCGTCGTTTTCAGTGTAAGTAAGAGTTCGCTTCTTGTAGCTTCCGTTTTCAAGGCGCGTGTCAATCAAGGCAATTGCCTTAATATTTTTTGTCCAGTCAAACTTAAGCTTTGAAACAAATTCATCAACCTTGTCGCAGGTGGATATAATACCTGTTTGGGTGGCGAGCTTTGAATTGGAGGAAATACGAATCATAAATTTTTTTGCTAAGTACCTGAATAGCATTGAAACAAACAGGTAGATAAAAAATACACCGAAAAACAGATATCTTGATTCAGTAATTTCGTTTTTGGTAAGTATCAAAAAAACGCCGAAGCAACAGAAGGTAAGCACGCTGTTTCGTATGCTCGCCATAATTTCCATAGGCTTGCTTCTTTTCAGCAGGTTTATTGGCGACGCAAACAGAACGAAAATTATTGTGTATGCAACAAATAAAACGAGAAAATAATTAATCCAGGATATTAATTCGTAATCAGGGATTTTATGAAGAATAACATCGAATATTAAAATTCCCAGTAAATTCGATATAACAAGGGCAGTAATCTCTGTGAAAAATTCAATTATTCTTTGAAATTTTCTTCTGTTTCTCATCTTTGCACCTACTTGTATCTGTTATATCTGTTGTATCCGTTGTAGCCGTAGTTGTAATTATAATTATAGTTGTAGTTATACTTGTACTTGCTATACCTTGAATGGTAGCCACGCTTGTAGTAAGAGGAATAACGCTTGCCTGTTGCATTGGCGTCGTTAAATACAAAGCCTACTATCGGCGCCTCAATGCTCTTTAAGGCATTAACAGTTGTTCGTACATCCTGAATATCTGTTGTTTCGGATTTAACAACAAGTATATAGCCGGTGGCTTTAGAGGCAAACGATGTAGAGTCTGTTACAAGGTTAATAGGCGGCGTGTCGATAAACACACAGTCGTAATGCGCCTTAACAAATTCCAGCAGCTTATCCATTCGCGACGAGGAAAGCAGCTCTGCCGGATTTGGAGGGATTTTTCCTGCCGTTAAAACGGAGAGATTTTCTACATCGGTTTTTGATACGGTGATGCTGTCGGTAAGACCTGCAAGAATTTCGGATAACCCGTTTTTAACAGGAATCGAGAACATACGGTGAATAGTGGGATTTCTCATATCGGCGTCAATAAGAAGTGTACGCTTTCCCATCTGTGCAAATGAAATTGCAAGGTTGATTGCGTTTATTGACTTACCGTTGTTTGCAAGGGGACTTGATACAACAAATATGGGGCATTTTTCGCCCTGCTGGGTGAAAAGAAGGTTAGTTCTTATTGCGTTGTATGCTTCTTTAACAACAAAGGGTGATTCCTGACAAAGCATCTTTTTTTGGTCATCACGGGAGAAGCCTAAGGATTTTTGCTTTTTGTTTTTCTTTTCCTTGCTCTGTGTTACTGCCATATCAGTTTTCCTCCTTTTCTGCTGATTTTAATTCTGCCGCAGATTTTGGTGTTTCTGTATTACCACCCTCTGCCTTTGCCTTTTCCGATACAGGTATGAGCCTTGGTATAGAGCCCAAAATCGGTATATCAAATTCTCTTTCAAGGTCTTTTTCATCCTTGATGCTTGTGTCAAACAGCTCTTTAATGAAGAAGAATACGAAGCTGAGAATAAAGCCCGCCGCAAGTCCTATGGTGATATTTTTCTTCATATTGGGAGATGACGGCGATGAGGGAAGAACAGCATTATCAATAATTGAAACACCACCAACCTTTAGCACTCTTACAATTTCGTCAGGGCAGGTGTCGGCAATGGCGTTGGCAACATCCATTGCTGTTTGGGGATTTGTGCTTGTAATGCTTATCTGAAATGCAAGGGTTTCGTTAACCTGCGCACAGCTCATCATTGATTTGATTTGACCGGCGCTTAAAGTGTTGTCAAATTTATCGGAAACCTTTTCAAGAAAGGAGTTGCTCTTAACAACCTCAAGGTAAGTTTTAACAAGCTTTTCGGAAGCGTCAATTTCACTGCTGCTTATACTGCTGTCGGAGCCGATACGGTTGTCGTTGTTGCTGTAAGCATAAAGCTTAACCGTTGCCGTATATTTTGGGTCGATGAAAAAATTTGTAAAGCAGCCTGCAAGTATTCCGCCGATCAAAGCGAAAATAAGTATGAATACAAATTTTTTCTTCAGCATTTCAAAAATTTTTCTCAGGTCTATTTCTATTTCTCTGTTTTCTTCCATAACATCCTCCTGCTGGTGATATGCTAATAATATAATTATTATATATAATAACAATTTAAAAGAAATAAGTCAATAAAAAACACGGCTTTTTGTATTTTTCTTTGCATTTAATTGTGAACTTTAACAGTTTTTTACTGCAATATTTGGCTAATTTAACAACAAAATAAAAAAGCTCTTCAACATAAGCCGAAGAACTTTTTTTGCTGAAAATGTTTATTACAGATAGTAATCAACGGCAACGGAGCTTTCGCTGACTGCGTGCATATGCTTTTTAACAACTCCGCAGTGGTAGCTGTCCTGCTGATACGCCTCAAGCGCCTTTTCGTCGTCAACCGTTACCTGAAGAATTATATCGTAGGAACGGGGTGAATGCAGAAAATCAACTCCTACCTCAATGCTTCTGAGTTGAGGCACATTGCCCTCCATAGACCTTAAAACCTCTGCGGTCTTTTCTGCATTTTCTTTGGTTGCATCTGCAAGCTTAAAGCAAACAATGTGTTTAACCATAACTAAAAATCCTTTCTTTTTTGCATAAGAATTTTGCATAAAAAACGGTGGGGAAAATATTATCATTCCCCACCGCATTAGAGCTATTTTGCAATATCGCTGGCCCTTGATTCTCTAATAATGTTAACCTTAATCTGACCGGGATATTCCATTTCATCTTCAATCTTTTTGGCAATTTCGTGAGCAACATAGGGCATTCTTGCATCGTCGATAATGTTAGGCTTAACCATAACTCTTACCTCTCTGCCTGCCTGAATAGCATATGCTCTTTCAACACCCTCAAAGCTTGTTGAAATCTCCTCAAGCTGCTGAAGACGCTTAATGTAGTTTTCAATATTTTCCCGTCTTGCGCCCGGTCTGGCGGCAGATACAGCGTCAGCCGCCTGAACAAGACAGGCAACAACGGTTTTACACTCAATCTCGCCGTGGTGGGCGGCAATAGCGTGAATAACGCCTTCGTTTTCCTTGTACTTTCTGGCGTATTCAACACCTAAAGCAATATGGGAGCCCTCCATTTCGTGGTCAAGCGCCTTGCCGATATCGTGAAGCAGTCCTGCTCTTCTGGCAAGTCTTTCGTCAGCGCCAAGCTCAGCTGCCATAAGTCCTGCTATGTAGGATACCTCAAGGCTGTGCTTAAGCACGCTTTGACCGTAAGAGGTACGGTATTTAAGCTTTCCTAAAAGCTTAACAAGCTCGGGGTGAATTTGACCGCAGTTAGCGGAAAGAACGGCTTTTTCACCCTCCTGCTTAATGATGGCGTTAACCTCTTTGGTGCTTTTTTCAAAGAATTCCTCAATCTTTGTCGGATGAATTCGACCGTCTTGAATAAGACGCTCAAGGGTGAGCCTTGCAATTTCTCTTCTGACAGGGTCAAAGGAGCTGATTGTAATGGCCTCCGGTGTATCGTCAATAATAAGCTCAACACCTGTAATTGTTTCGATAGAGCGAATATTTCTACCCTCTCTGCCGATGATTCTGCCCTTCATTTCATCATTTGGTAGGGCAACAACAGAAACGGTTGTTTCTGCAGTGTGGTCTGCTGCACAACGCTGGATAGCAGTACCGATGATTTCTCTTGCCAGAACATCACTCTGGTCACGAATCATTTGCTCATATTCAAGAATACGCTTGCTTTTTTCTGTGTCAAGCTCTTCACCGAGGGTAGCAAGAAGCTGCTCCTTTGCTTCCTCCTGGGTAAGTCCTGAAATACGCTCCAGCATATCAAACTGGCTTTTCTTGATGCCGTCAACTTCGAGTATTTTTTCGTCTAATTGCTTTTGCTTTTCGCTTAAAGCGTCAGTTTTGCGTTCGATAGACTCAGCCCGCTTATCGAGATGTTCTTCTCTTTGATTAAGTCGGGTTTCCTGTTTTTGCACCTCGCTTCTTCTTTCGCGAATTTCTTTATCCGCGTCGGAACGAAGCTTGTGGATTTCGTCCTTTGCTTCTACAAGACGGGCCTTTTTTGTAGCCTCTGCTTCAGCAAGGGCGTTATTGATGATTTTTGTTGCTTCCTGTGTTGCGGAGCCAATCTCTTTTTCGCTTGTTCTTCTGCGGTGTTCACCGCCGAGAATAAAGCCTACAACACCAAAAATAACAGCACATGCAATGCCGACAACAATAGGAATAATTATACTACTCACAGACAGCACCTCCTTCTGTTTAAAATTCTCGTAATTTACCATCAGAAAAGGTACAGTTCAAATGCAATTTACAGAGGATTTATACGAAATTGAGCACGCACCGGCTGTGCATACCAAATATCAATTTCTACAACCTCCATAATAATATACACCTATATGTTGTATATGTCAAGGTGCAAATTGTTATGTTGACTGTTAAATGCTAAATTGGGACTGCTTGTTTGCGGGTGATAACGGCAAAATTTATTTTTTAAAAAATTTTACTCAACCGCTTGCATTTATTCCTTTCTGCAATTATTATATCCTTGCGGCGTGTTTTAACCGGCGGTTAACTGCGCCGCGGCTTAGCAACAGTCAACAGGGGTGATAAAATGAAAACTGCAAATATACATTCCTTTGAATCAATGGCGGCGCTTGACGGCGACGGTATTCGTTATGCCGTGTTTTTTACGGGTTGTCCTCTGCGGTGTGCATACTGCCATAATCCCGATACATGGTTTCCTACGGAAAATATTTGGACAAGTCAAAGTCTTGCCGAAAAAATTTACCGATATAAGCCTTATTTTGCCAACGGAGGAGGAGTAACCTTTTCGGGCGGAGAGCCGCTTCTCAATTCGGATTTTATCATTGAAACAGGAGAGCTTCTTAAAACTCAGGGTATAAATTATGCAATAGACACCTCAGGCAGCGTTGTGCTTACTGATAGCGTAAAGAGAGCACTTGACGGAGCAGATCTTGTAATTCTTGATGTAAAGTTTTATGATGCCGAAAGCTACAAAAAATATACTAACGGTATATTTGAAAATTTCATTGCGGTAGGTAAATACTGCACCGAAAGGGGTATTCGCCTGTGGCTTAGAACAGTTGTTGTGCCGGGAATAAATGACTCAGTAGAGCATATGAAAGAATATGCCCGCTTTTCAAAGCAGTTCAGCTTTGAAAGGTATGAGCTTTTAGGCTTTCATACTATGGGATTTTTCAAGTATGATAATTTGAATATTGAAAATCCGCTGAAAGATACCAAGCCTCTTGATAAAGAAAAGCTAAAGGAGCTTCAGGCTTATCTTGATGCTTGTATTGAAAATCAGTAAAGGAAATGCACCGCCGTTACAAATTCGTAACGGCGGTGATTTTTTATCTGTTTAAAAATTCTCTGCACTGCTTACCTGTCATATGTTCAATATCGAGAGCAAGAATACAGGTGTTGCGGATATAAGTGTTTATTTCCTTTTGGCATAACGCCTCGTCAATATCGGGTGAATATTTTTCAGCCAATATAAGCAGGGCGTTTCTTTTTTCTGTCTCGTCTTCAACCAAATTGATTTTGCCGAAGCAAATAACGCTCTTGTATAAGGTCGTAAATTTTTCGGGCAGAATGTCATCTTGTGCTATTACACAAAATGAGCACTTGTCGTTTCTCTTTATCCCGTCAATTTTGTGCCCTTCAATAGCGCTGTGGAAATAAATAGTACCATCGTTAAAAGCGTAGCTTAACGGCACGCCGTAGGGATAACCGTTATCTCCTGCAAGGGAAAGAATTCCCGACGTGCATTTATTTAGTATTTCGGTGCTTTGCTCTGCGCTTAACTGCTGTGCGCTTCTTCTCATTTTTCTAAACAAATTTTATCTCCTAACCAAAAAAGAATAAAAGCATGATTATTACTACTGCCGCAATTCCGACAACGGAAAAGAACCTTGCAATTCTAATCATAGCGTCATAGGTGTTTGTTGGCATAATTTGGTAAAGGGCATAGTGAACAGGCTCGTCGAGCTTTTTACCGACTAAATTTCTGTATCTCAAATCGTATGTGTCGAAGCTTCCGTCCTTTTTAAGCTCAATAATTCTTACACCGCGGTCAAGACCGGGACCGTAAACATGAAAGCCTGCGCCCTGAGTGTAGCCAAGGTCAATTCCGTCAACCCTGCCGTTAAATGAGTTGTTATGGTCGTGGCCGAAATACACTCCCAAAACCTCGCCCTTTTCCTTAAAAGCCGCAAACTCTCCGCTGTTTTCCTGCGGGTCTGCAGGGGATTCCTTCATAAATCCCTCGGCGTTTACTTTGTCACGGTTTAGAATGTAAAACCTGTTGGCGTGGGTTCTAAAGCCTCTTACTGCGCCGTCGGTATTCTTTTTAACCTCCGTTAAAAGCTCAAAAACCTCGCAAAGCGGAATATGCTGAATTACTATTGACGGAATAAGCCTGCCGTATTTCTTCTCGTATTCGTCACGGTTTTTTCTGTACCATTCAATTTGGTTTTTGTGAACGCAGTCATATCCGATTTCAAGGCTTGAATTACTGTCTATAACATAAAGCAGAAAATCCGGCTCCTCGCCGCTTCCTATTTCTATAATATGGTTTGCACAGCCGTCACAGTCGGCATTGTCCTCGCCGATAAAGCCGTCAAGCTCCTTATATATTTCAAACTGCTCCCTGTTGGTTAAGCCTACCTGCCTGTCGTGATTTCCGAAGCATACGGTAAAAGGAATATTTCTGCTTCTTACAGGCTCCGTAAGCGCTTCAAGAACTCGGCGAACCTTGTCTTTATTACCTCTAAAGCTTGTTTTTTTCCATATTTGGTCGCCTGAATATACAACTAAATCCGGCTCCTCTCTGTCAAGGGCGGCATTGATAAGCTTAAGCGTGTCGGGGCTTACCTTGGCACCCTCCTGCGTATCGGCAATCTGCATTATCTTAAATGTTTCATTTTTGAATTTCAGCATAACCTTTACCTCTTTTGCTCAATGGCATAATATATTGCAATTATACCAAACAGTTTGCTATCGGTCAATAAAATAAAAAGCCGCCGCGGCGACTTTTTGCTTTGGCCTGCCCGAAGGGACTCGAACCCCCAATCTACAGAATCGGAATCTGTTGCATTAGCCATTGTGCTACGGGCAGAAATATATAAAACATATTGCAGGCAATCCTTTGCGGATAAGCATTACTATTATAGTTATTTAAGAAGTTGCAGTCAAGTAAAAGTTGTGATAAAATTACAGTGTTGGCTATAAATGCGGTATAAAAATTTTTGCGTCGGAGATATTATGAAATACAAAAATATTATTTGGGACTGGAACGGAACGCTGTTTGACGACATTCAAATAAGCGTTGAAGCGGTTAACGAAATGCTGAGTATAAAAGGCTACGGAAAAACCATAAGCTATGAAAGATACAGAGAAATATTTTGCTTTCCCGTAATTGAATACTACAAAAAGGTAGGCTTTGATTTCAGCCGTCACAGCTTTGACGAGCTGGCAAAGCTTTATGTTGAACGGTATTCGGAAAAGCAAAACAGCGCCGCGCTTTTTGACGGGGCAAAAAGCGTTCTTGAAGAATTTAAAAGCAACGGAATTAATCAAACGGTTATATCTGTCTGCGAAAAGGAACGGCTTGCTTATCAGGTAGGGCTTTTCGGTATAGAAGGTTATTTTTCCGATGTTTTGGGAACCGACGATAATTATGCTGTCAGCAAGGTGGATATTGCAAAAAAATATTTTTCCGAAGTGGGCATTAATCCAAGGGAGGTGCTGTTTGTAGGCGACACCTGCCACGATTATGAAACCGCCTGCGCCGTTGGATGCTCCTGTGTGCTTGTAGGCGCAGGTCACCAAAATAAAAATGTGCTGAAAAAAACGGGAGCAACGGTTATTGATTCTCTCGACTGTCTTAAGGATTATGTGATTTAGTTAATAGTTTATGAAGAATTTCCAAGAAATGTTGAGTTTTTTCTTTGCTTGTGATAAAATAAAACAAATTTTCGGAAAAACGGTGTTTATTTACGAAAATTAAAAAGGAGAGTAATTATGAATTTAATTCCTGCACCGTATGAATTCAAACAGGGAGTAGGCAGCTTTAGAATTAACGGCGAGCTTACTGTCGGCTCGGAGCTTGATTTGCCGCTTATTAAGCTTAAAAAAAGCGATAATCCCGACATAACAGTAAAAAAAGCGGATATGCCCAAGGAGGCATATAGGCTTACCGTTGAGCGTGACGGAATAGAAATTCTTGCTGCAGATAAGATTGGTGCATATTACGCCTTTCAGTCGTTAAGACAGCTTTCAAGAGCAGAGCTTGGCGGTAAAAGCATTGAGTGCTGTGAAATTTACGATAAGCCGAGATTTTCTTTCAGGGGACTTCAGCTTGATGAAAGCAGGCACTTTTTCGGTACCGATGCCGTTAAGAAGCTTATTGATACAATGTTTATGATGAAGCTGAATGTTTTTCATTGGCATCTTACCGACGATCAGGGCTGGAGAATTGAAATAAAAAAATATCCTCTTTTAACAGAAATCGGCTCAAAGCGTAAGAATACGCAGGTTGGCGGCTGGGGCTCAAGGAAAATGATTGAAGGTGAGTACGGCGGCTATTACACTCAGGAGGAAATTAAGGAAATAGTTGAATATGCCGATGAAAGAGGAATAATGATTATTCCCGAAATCGACTTTCCTGCTCACTGTGCCGCGGCAATAGCGGCTTATCCGTGGCTTGCATGCCGTGAGTTAGACAGAGAGGTTCCCGGTTATTTCGGCGGCGTTGTTCCCGAAACCGTGTTGGGTATTAGGGATTGGAACAGAACCATTTGCGTTGGTAAGGACGATACAGTTAATTTTGTGTTTGATATTATTGACGAGGTGTGCGAGCTGTTTCCTGCACCGTATTTCCATATTGGCGGCGACGAGGCGCCCAAGAATGAATGGAAAAAATGCCCTCATTGCCAAAAGGTTATTAAGGATAACGGACTTAAAAATGAGGAGGACCTGCAGGGCATGTTCAATAACGCCGTGCTTGAGCACCTTAAAGCAAAGGGCAAAAGGCTTATCGGTTGGAACGAAATACTTAAGGCAGGCAATCTTGACAAAAGTGCAGTTGTTCAGTATTGGACTCCGCAGAGGGATAAGCGTGCCGAGGATTTTGTTAACAGCGGCGGCAGTATGATTATGTCAAATCACCATTCGTTTTATTTTGATATGACATACTCGCAATATCCGTTAAAATTTACATATGACTATAAGCCTGAAAAATTCGGTGTAAGCACGGAAAATGTAAAAAATGTTCTTGGCGTCGAGGGCGAAAACTGGACGGAGTGGATAGACAGCGTTGAGGTGCTTGACTGCCGTCTGCATCCGCGTATGGAGGCTCTCGCCGAGGTTGCGTGGTCAGAGGAAAGAAACAAGAATTGGCACAGCTTTAAGAAGCGGCTTGATGCCTTTAAGCCCTATTTCGACTATCTCGGAATAAACTATGCGGTTGACGAGGTTTCGCTGCCTAAAAATCTCATTAGGAGAGGGAAAATAAGAAAGCTGTTTTTTAAGGGCGACACTCATTATGAGGTGAAGCTCAATAAAGAATATAAATCAAAAGGAGCAAGGTAAATGAAATTTGCAGATTTTCCACAGGCTGTAATCGACGAAAATGTTGATTACACAGTAAAAGAAATTACTAATGTTATCAAAAAATACGGTCCCCGTGAGTCAGGCAACGAAAACTGCTTGGCGGCGGAAAAGCACATCAAAAAGGAAATGGATACCTTTTGTGATGAAACCCACTTTGAGTCATATAAAATGGCTCCAAAAGCATTTTTGCAGTGGACAAAGCTTGTTTCCGCGGCAATTTTTCTTGCAGTAGTTGTTTGCGGAGCTTTGGCTCTTTCAAGCGTTATTACAATGTTTCTTGCTCAGTGCATTGTTTGCGGCGTTGTGTTTGTAGGACTTTTTATCACCGTAATGGAATTTTTGATGTATAAGCGCTTTATGGATGTTTTCTATAAAAAGGTAGAGGGCCATAACCTTTTAGGCGTAAGAAAGCCGTCGGGCGAGGTAAAAAGAAGAATCGTAATCAGCGGTCATATTGACGCGGCTTACGAATGGCGCCATATTTACTACGGCAAAAAAATCCCTCTTATGACAATTTGTATGGGTGCCACCATTGGCGGAGCAATAATTTCGTTTATCCTGTCGGCAATCTGTATTGTTGCAAATTTTGTTGATATGGGTGCTTTCGGAGATTTTATGCTTACCTATAGCTATTTCTTCCATTTCTTTACCGCACTTGCAATGGTAACGCTGTTCCTGTTTGTTGATTTCAAAACAATTTCTCCCGGTGCAAACGACAATCTTACCGGTACATATGCCGCTGTTTCCGCATTGCGTATGCTGGATATGGCAGGTGTTGACCTTGAGCATACAGAGGTTTGTGCTATGATTACCGACGGCGAGGAGGCAGGACTCCGCGGCTGCAAGCAGTGGGCTAAGGACCACTATGATGAGTATATGAACAGCGGCGTAGAAACTGCCGTTCTTTGCGTTGATACTCTTACCGATTTGGAATATCTTAATGTTTATAACAGAGATATGACCGGCACCGTAAAGCATAACCCGAAATTCAGCCAGCTTGTTATGGACTCTGCTATTGAAGCAGGTCATAACGATTTGAAATTCGCAAATGTGTTCTTCGGCTCTTCAGATGCCGCCGCCTTTACTCAGGCAGGCATTACCGCAACCTGTCTTGCCGCTATGGACCCTGCTCCTGCAGATTATTACCATAACCGCAGAGACAGCTACGACCGCCTTGTTCCCGAAGCTATTAAAACAGGCTACGAGGTTATTATTTCAACCATTCTCAATTTTGACGAAAAGGGCTTAGGCGAGTAATATAATAATTAATTCTGAAAAGACCTTTGAGGAATATTCCCTGAAGGTCTTATTTTATGTGCTTGACATTGATTACTCAGGCAGTTATTCTTAAATTATAAACAAAGAATTATTTTCGGGGGAAATGAGATATGAAAAAATCACTCAACGGCGTATGGAAATTTAAGTCAGCCGACGGCAGTCAGTGGAGAAACGCAGAGGTTCCCGGCTGTAATTTTCTTGACCTTATGAAAAACGGTGATATTCCCGACCCGTTCGTAGGTCTTAACGAGGATAAGGTGCAGTGGGTCGGCGAAAAGGATTGGGAATACAAGCGCACCTTTGAAGTAAGTGCCGATGAGCTTAAGTGCGACGATGTCTTGCTTAACTGCAAAATGCTGGATACCGTTTGTGATGTGTATATTAATGACAGGCTTTTATTCAGCGGAAAAAACTGCTTTACCGGGTACAGTAAAAGTGTAAGGGATTTTGTTTCGGCAGGAGAAAATGAAATAAAAATTCTCTTTCACTCTCCCGTAAATTATGTTAAGGATAAGTATAAAAAAAGTCCTACCCCAATAAACTCAAACGGTCAAAACGGTATTGTTCATATCCGCAAGCCGCAATGCCATTTCGGTTGGGATTGGGGACCGGTGCTTCCCTGCAGCGGTATAACAAAGGATATTGAGCTTGAATTTGTATCGGTAGGAAAAATCGAATATCTTAAGGTTCGTCAGCAATTAGAGGGAAATACAGAAACAGTTTCAGCCTCATCGGATATTATCGGGTCAGGGGACTGCCACTGCAAAATTACCTTGACTTGCCCCGACGGAAAAGAGCTTTCCCAAAATGCAGATACTGCCGAGTTTACTGTTGAAAATCCTCAGCTCTGGTGGACAAGGGAGCTTTCGGGCAAGGACAGGCAACCCTTATATACGGTTAAAGCGGAGCTTGTTAAAAACGGCGAGGTGATAGACTCTGTTCAAAAGAAAATAGGAATAAGAACTATTGAGCTTAACCGTCAGCGAGATAAATACGGCAGGAATTTTCAGTTTGTTTTAAACGGAGTGCCGCTTTTCATTAAGGGTGCAAATTATATTCCGCCCGATAGCTTTATTACCCGTTTCGGCGAAAAGGAAATGAATTATTTTCTTGATGCGGTTCAGTTTTCAAATATGAATATGCTTCGAATTTGGGGCGGCGGTTATTATGAAAGCGACGAATTTTATAACGCCTGCGACGAAAGAGGTATTCTTATTTGGCAGGATTTTCAGTTTGCCTGCCAGGCGTATCCTTTCTTCGATGAGGAGTTTTTGGACGAGGTAAAAAAAGAGGTAGAATATAATGTAAAAAGGCTTTGCCACCATCCGTCTCTTGCAGTATGGAACGGTAATAACGAGATTGAGGATATGCATATGGCCTGGGTTCATATGACAAAATATGTTGATTGGACCGAAAGGTTTTTCTACAATATTCTTGAAGGCGAAATAAGAAGGTATGACGACTCCACTCCTTATACCCCCGGCTCTCCTATAGGAATTTCTCACAACAAGGGTGTAGGTGCCGATAATGTTGGCGACACTCACCTGTGGGGAGTTTGGCACGGACTTCAGCCAATGAATTATTACCGTAAAAGAATGACTCGCTTTTGCAGTGAGTTCGGCTTTGAAAGCCTACCGGATATAAAGGCAATAGAAAAATATGCAACGCCCGAGGATTATAACCTTTCAGGTAAGGTGTTTACTGCTCACCAAAAATGCGCCAACGGCAACGATAAGATGATTTACTACATTGCGTCAAGATTTAATCTTCCTGTTCGCTTTGAGGATTATATCTATCTTTCACAGGTAACACAGCTTGAATGTATTGCCGACGCAACAGAGCATTGGCGCAGAAATAAGGGCAGGTGCAACGGCTCAATGTATTGGCAGTTTAACGATTGCTGGGGCGTTTGCTCTTGGTCAAGCATTGATTACTACGGCAACTATAAGGCACTTCAGTACGGTGCAAGGCACTTTAATGCGCCACTGTCTGTATCTGTTGAAAACACAGATGAATATATAAAAATATTTGCTCTTAACGATTTTAACGAGGCTAAGAGCGTAGAGGTTTTCTGCGAGATATTTGATTTTGAACAGGGTACCCTTGAAGAAAGCAGTGAAAGGCTTGAAATTCCCGCTGTTGAAAATAAGGTCGTTTTTGATTACAGTGTTGGCTCACTTAAGGAAAAGTATGATTTAAGCAAAACGGGAATGGCAGTGCGCATTTTTGAAAACGGAAATCCCATTCAGCAAAAAACCGTTTTGTTTGATAAGGAAAAGAAGCTTAAGATTCCTAAAGCAAGGCTTAAAACAAAGGTGTATATTGAGGAAAATCAGCTTCGTATAGTTATTCGCTCCGATAAATTTGCAAGGCTCGTTAAGGTTGAAAGCAGTATATCCTCTATGCCCTTCAGCGATAATTTCTTTGATATTCTTCCTAATGAGGAAAAGGAAATTACAATAGCCTCCGATGGCTCCGTAAGCCTTAAGGAGCTTGCTCAGAGCATCAGCGTTTACAGCCTTTGCAATATTAGATTTGATAAAAACCCTGTAAAGACTAATTTAAAAAGACTTAAGGTATTTCTTTCACCTGTTAATATAGGTAATGCAATCCACCACGGCAAGCTTTCAACAGATGTGGATTTTGACGATAAATAGTCATAATTAAAAAAGCGGAGGCTCAAAAAAGAGTCTCCGCCTTAGTACTTTTATATGCTGATTAATTAAACAAATACTGTAATAACATATCCGATGTAGCCTGCAAGCATTATAACGCCCTGCCATCTGTTGAATTTTTTCGTTATAATTGTCGGGAAAACCGCAATGGCAATAGCCGCAAGGCAAACCATCATATCAACCGTAACAGACGATACCGAAACGGCAAGCGCGCCTGTGCCCTTGCCCATGGATACAAAGGAGCAAATAGGAAGAATAAGAGAAAGGTCAATGATGTTTGCACCGAGAATATTGCCCACTGAAAGAGCGCCCACCTTTTTGCGCAGGGCGGTAATTGTTGTAACAAGCTCAGGCAAAGAGGTACCTATTGCAATGGCAATAACGCTTATTACTCTTTGGGGAATGTTAAGTGAAACTGCAATTTTTGTTCCGTAATCAACGAGCAAATCGGCACCGATAACAATGCCTGCCGCACCTAATGCAAAGAAAATAAGGTTCTTTGCCCAATCCTTTTTAGTAGCCGTTTCCTTGGTGGGAACTATATCGTCCTCCTCCTGAAGACCGATACTATCGGGACTCGGCTCAATATGATGCTCCTCGTTTTTCATAGACATAAAGTTTTCTATGAAGAATGCAATGAATATTACAATAAGAACAATTAATCCTATTGTTGAAAGGCTGAAGTATTCGTTTGTTTCTCCCTCGAAGGTAAGTGTTTGCCTTGCGGTAAAGATACAACCCAGCACAAGCGCCGCGGAAGCACCGAACATCATAAGCGCCTTGGGCGTAAATTCCTTACGCTTAACTGCAAAGGGCATACATACAATAAATATACCCATAATCATTGCGGTGTTGGCGGTAACGGAGCCAATGGCATTGCCTGCCGCCATATCAACATTACCCTTTGCCGTTGCCTGAATGCTAACAATCATTTCGGGTAAGGTTGTTGCTATGGAAACTATTGTTGCGCCGATAACGAATTTAGGCACGCCTAAAACCTCGGCAATCCAGCTTGCGCTGTCAACAAACCAGTCGCCGCCCTTGATTATAAGAACAAGACCGACAACAAATAAAACATACATTAAAACAGTTTGCATTTAAACCACCCTTTGTTTGTTAAGAATACGATTATAATATAAATGTATTTACATAATTTGTCAATGAAAAATGCATATTGTTTTACAGTTATATTTATGATAAAATATATACATATTATCATTAGAGGTGATTTTTTGGAAAAAGATAACAGTAAAAAGAAAAATCTGTTTTTTATAATTCCCGTTGCATTGGCAGTTGCAGTTATTATAGCATTTGCAGTCAGCGGCCATATTACTAAAAATAACGATGAAAGTAAACCCACCGCAGAAACCTCCGTTTCCGTTGTTAACAGTGAGGAAACCTCCGTAAAAAAAGAGGAGGACGCAAAGGTTACCTTCCTCGGCGTTGGCGATAATCTTATTCATAATACTCTTATTGACGCCGGTGAGCAGGAGGACGGAAGCCTTGACAATTCCTCACTTTATTCAAACATAAAGCCT
>CALYNN010000009.1 GCA_945221685.1 uncultured Clostridia bacterium
AGGTGCTTGAGCAGGCTGCGGCAGAAATGATGGATTATCAGGGCAGCGGTCAGTCTGTTATGGAGATGAGCCATCGTTCAAAGGTATTTGACAAAATCATTAAGGACGCAGAAGCGTTAATGCGCGAGCTTTATAATGTACCTGACAACTACAAGGTACTGTTTTTACAGGGCGGTGCTTCGGCGCAGTTTTCAGCTATTCCGCTTAACTTTATGAACGGTTCGGGCAAGGCTGATTATATCATTACAGGTCAGTGGGCAAAGAAGGCTTTTCAGGAGGCACAGAAATACGGCGATGTTGTTGCCGCCGCTTCCTCGGCAGATAAAACCTTCACCTATATTCCGAAAACAAAGCCGGAGGATTTCCGCGAGGACGCCGACTATGTTTATATTTGTATGAACAACACTATTTACGGAACCGTGTATAAGGAGCTTCCTCCCGTTGGCGACAAGGTGCTTATTGCCGATGTATCCTCCTGCGCTCTTTCCGAGCCCCTTGACATCAGCAAATTCGGTATGGTTTATTTCGGAGCGCAAAAGAATGTTGCTCCCGCAGGTCTTGTTGTGGCAATTATCCGCGAGGACCTTTTGGGCAACGCAAGAGATATTACACCGGTTATGATGAACTACAAGGTTCAGGCAGACGCCGATTCTCTTTACAACACTCCTCCCTGCTGGACAATTTATATCTGCAAGCTTGTGCTTGAATGGATTAAAAACGACATTGGCGGACTTGAGGAAATGAAGAAGAGAAACGAGAAAAAGGCGGCTATTCTCTATAATTTCCTTGACAGCTCAAAAATGTTTAAGGGTACTGTCGTTCCCGAGGACCGTTCACTGATGAATGTTCCGTTTATTATCGGCGACGACGAGCTTGAAAAGAAATTTATTGCCGAGGCAACAGAGGCAGGCTTCGTAAACCTTAAGGGCCACAGAACAGTAGGCGGTATGCGCGCCTCTATCTACAACGCTATGCCGATTGAGGGTGTAGAAAAGCTTGTTGAATTTATGGCAGAATTCGAAAAGAAAAACGCATAATTTCTCAAGACTAAACTATTTTAGGAGAACAGACAATGTTTAATATAAAAACGCTTAACAAGATTTCAAATGTTGGACTTTCAAAATTCGACGAAAGCAAATACACCTGCGCAAACGAAATTGAAAATCCCGACGCAATTATGGTTAGGTCGGCTTCTATGCACGATATGGAAATGCCTAAATCCCTTCTTGCAATTGCAAGAGCAGGAGCAGGCGTAAACAATATTCCCGTTGCCGACTGCGCCGCACAGGGTATTGTTGTATTCAACACCCCCGGCGCAAATGCAAACGCCGTTAAGGAGCTTGTAATCTGCGGACTTCTACTTTCAAGCCGTAAGGTTACAAGGGCTATCGACTGGTGCAAAACAATTAAAGACGAGGGCGACAATGTTGGCAAAGCGGTAGAAAAGGGCAAAAGCGCCTTTGCAGGTCCCGAAATCAAGGGCAAAACTCTTGCCGTTATCGGCTTGGGCGCTATCGGCAGGCTTGTTGCCGAGGCGGCAGTTGACCTTGGAATGAAGGTTATCGGCTACGACCCGTTTCTTCCGGAGGACGCCGTGCTGAAGGCAGGAATTACTCTCAACAACAACCTTGACGAAATATTCCCCGTTGCCGATTATGTTACTCTGCATGTTCCGCTTACTCCCGAAACAAAGGGACTTATCAACAGCGAGACTATTGATACAATGAAGGACACCGTAAGAATAATGAACTTTGCAAGAGGCGACCTTGCTGTTTCGGCAGATATTATCGACGCTCTTGAAAACGGAAAAATGGCGGCTTATGTAACCGATTTTCCGTCGGCAGATATTATCGGTGTTGACGGCGTTATCGCTATTCCCCACCTTGGCGCATCTACTCCCGAAAGCGAGGAAAACTGCGCTTCAATGGGCGCCCTTGAGCTTATTGACTTTCTTGAAAACGGCAATATTAAAAACTCCGTAAATATGCCGACAGTATCAATGGCAAAAACAGGCGTTGCAAGAATTACCGTAATTCACAAAAATCAGCCTAATATGATTGCCACCATTACCGACACCATCAGCAGAGACGGTATTAACATCGCCTCCTTTGAGGATAAAAACCGCGGCGAATGGGCTTATTCAATTATTGATACAGATACAGAGGCTTCTGCAAAGGTAATTGAAGATATTAACTCTATTGACGGAGTTATAAGGGTAAGAGTAATAAAATAAGAATAACTAACAAACACCCGTGGCGCAAAATGTGCCACGGGTGTTTTCTTTTTAAGCATATATTCTGCAAATACAGCGCAGATTAGAGGCCGGGTTAATTTCAGAAATTAAAATTATTGTATCCCCAATGCTCAATTTCACTGTATTTAACATATGTTCTTGATGGCGGAACATTAAGGAGATTTTGGCTTATATCGCAAATGCGCTTTGTTAAGTCATCATAGGCGCTATCGCTTGCAGAGCCGAAAATCGCCACCTCAAACATTGCGCAGGGCTCACTGCTGCCCTTAAAATACATATCCCTTTCGCCCTGAATTTCAACCATAAGCCAAGCTTCACTTTTACCGGGTATGGCAGTTATAGCCTCGCCGAGAGAAGCCTTAAGCTTTTCGCAAACAGAGTCGGTGCTTTGATTTGTTTTAACATTAATAAACGGCATAAAAATATCTCCTATACAAAAATATTACTCTATTACTATACCCTTTTTCTTTCTTGACTCCTCAAGCTCTTTTTGCATTTTCTTTTTATTCTCTCCGCTTATTTTATAGAAGAACATAGGCAGAGCGCAAAGCAACAGGCTTACGCCAGGTACGATTGAAACAAGAGAGAACATTGCAAAGCGTTGATTTAACGCTAAATCCGTTGCGGCAATAATCACCTCGGAGCTGAGCATTTTTTCCGGCTCAAGTCCGATAAACATATACATAATTACTATGCCGGAGGTTGCAAGAGCGTTGCCCAGCTTGTTAACAAATCCCTGACAGGCAGAGCCCAGGGCGTTATCCCTAAAGCCTGTTTTCAGCTCCATATAGTCAAGGCAGTCGCCTATCATAGCATAGGTTATAACATTGAGCACGCCTAACGGAATACAGGAAATAAGAATAAACGGTATGCAGATATACAAATTCATTGTAAACCAACCGATAAGGGTGGTAAATATGCTTGCGGCAAAGCCTGCAAAGCAGGTAACGATAACAATTTTTTTGTAGTCAAACCTTTTCATAAGCACGGGCATAAACAGCATTGCGCCAAACATACCCACTATTGCGCATACCTGAAAGATTGTTTTAACGCTTGAAACGCTTGCCTCAATAGCGGCAACGCGCTGAGCGTCGGTCATACCCTCAAGAGGCTCACCGATATAAAAGGCATAGCGCGCAACATGAACTGCCGCCGCCTGTACCATATATCTGCCGCTTGAAAGAATACCCATAAGAATTACAAGCATAAGCGGCTTGCACTTAAATATACGCGAAAGTCTTGACGGCTCCCCCTTAACAGGCTTAACATCGGGAATAACAACCCTTTCCTTAACATAGAAATAGGAACGGCTGTAAAAAATTATTCCGATAACAACGGTAAATATCGCCATAACAAGATACTTTGTTTTGTTGTACTGAAGTCCGTCGGAGGCGCCTAATATTTTAGGAAGCACAAGTCCGATTACAAGAAACAGAACCTCCGGCACGGCAGAGCCAACGCCGTTGAGAGTTCTGCCGAAGGAAAAGGCAGAGCTTCGCTCCTCGGCATTGGGAGTCATTACATTGGGCAGGCTCCAAAACGGAACATCTGCCATTGTGTAAATCATACCCCAGGCAACATAAACTATTGCCGAATACACCATAAGGGGACCTTTTTCAAGGTTGGGGCTTAAGTACATAAGCACCGTAAGCACGCCGATAGGCACCGAAGCATAAATTATGTAGGGCTTCATTTTTCCGCGCTTTGTTGTTCGTCTGTCAACAATCATACCCATAAGCGGATCGTTGATAGCGTCCCACACTCTTGCCAAAAGCATAAGCAAAAGCACAAACATAGGTGCAAGCTGAAGCACATTAAGGTAATAGTCGCTTATGTAGCTTGACATCATTGCGTAAATCATACCCTGACCCATTGCGCCAAGGCTGAATGCCCACCGTTCTTTTTTAGGAATATACTTATTTTCCATATTCTTCCCCTCTTAACTAATAATATATTATGTCGGTTATTCTATTGAGCTTATGCCGGGATAATATTTGAATTTAACCTTGCCGAGAATTTTATCCTTTTCAACAAATTTATTTGTCCAAAAGCGTGAATCGTGGCTGTCGTTTCTGTTGTCACCCATCATAAAGTAACAGCCCTCGGGCACAACAAACGGTCCGTAGTCGCCTGTGGGAATACAGTTTGTTACAAACTCATCATCAAGCTGAATTGTTTCGCCGTCGGCTTTTGTAACATATACTACGCCCTCAACAATCTCAACGGTTTCGCCGGGCAGACCGACAATTCGCTTTACGAAATAAGTAGGCTTATCCTTGGGGCAGCTTGGGTCAATCTGCCAGTCGGGATACTCAAATATAACAATATCGTATCTTTCGGGGTCCTCATTTATATATGCAAGACGGCTTGCAATAATTCTGTCGCCCTTTTGAATAGTGTTAAGCATTGAGCCGGTTGGCACAATAGCATTTGCAAAAACAAAGGTTTTAAGCAAAATCGCAACAATAACCGCAATAACAATAGGTGCCAAAAACTCTATTGCTTCCCTTGCCTTGCTTTTTTTCGGCTCGCCCTCCTGCTCACTTTCTTCAAAGCTTTCCTCAGGCTTTGATTTAACAGGGGCTTGGCTTTCCATTTGCTCAATTTCCTTTGTGGGATTTGCACCCTCCTCTGTTTTTATCTCGGTGTCAAACATTTTTGCACCGCAGCTTGCACATTCAATCCAGTCGTCTGTTTTAATAAGTGCGTCGCTTCCGCATTTCTTACATTTCATAGCTATTTCTTCTTTCTCTTTTTACCCGCTTTAGTTAAAATTTCCTTAAGGGTTATTATTTCATCATAGGGCGTTGCCTTTTCAAACGCCGTAAAGCCCTCCGAAGCATTTTCAAAGGAGGTTGATACCCTGCGCTTTGCCTCGCCGCTGTACGCCGAGCAATCAAGGTGCCTGTCGATATAAAGCTTTAAGAGCATATTCTTTTCACGAACAATGGTAATTTTATGCTCGCCGCCGTTTATCAGCGTTTCAGACTTAAGCCGGCATCCGCCGCAGTCTACCTCAACCCTGCCGTTTTTAACTGCTACGGTTATATCCTCATTTTCCGCAACAGTAATATTTTCATCGCCCTTGTACTCAAAGGCAATAGTTAAGCTGTCGGTGGCCTCGGGGTAAAATCTTCTGTCCTCCCTGCCGAACTGAACAACCTTTATTTCGAAGGGACGAAGTGCCAAGTCAATTTTGTCACCATAGGAATAGCTGTCGTAATTTTCCTTTGCCTCGTTGAAAACATTATATCTCTTAACGTCCTTTAAATCCTCAGGGCAGCCCATAAGCTTATTAAGAGTAAGAGTAATGGGCACTCTTTCGTCGGTGGGATTTCGCAGGGCAATAATACCGTCGCCCTTTTCGTTCCAGGCGAAATAGCCGTAAATATTATTCTCCTCGGGATTTCCGCCGATAAATCTTGAATTTCGAAGAATGTCGTAATTTTCCTTTTGCCAGTTAATAACATTTGACAAAATTCGCCATTTTGACTTATTCATCATCGTATAGCTGAGATGAAGCTCGTTAAGCGCCTGACCGCGACAGGCGTTAAAATAAAGGTATTTTTCAAATTCCTCGTCGGTATAATCCACCTTTGCACAGGTGCCGTAAATAGGCTCGTGGTTATACACATAACGCTGTGGAATTTGGCATGCTCTTGTGCACAGCAGATTGTAGTACCTTGCGTCGCGGTAGGTAATTTCAGCGTCCACCTGCGACTGATTATCCTGATTTTTTGCAAAGCCTATATCGTTACTGTTTTGAAGCCAAATACTGTTTACATACTGAAGCCACCAGGGCGACGGATTAACATAGCAGGTCATATTAATCCACAGGGATTTACCCTGTGCCTTTCTCTGCTGACGCATACTTTTAAAAATATCTATCCAGCCCTCCCACATTTCAGTGAAATAGTACATATCATTTTCTCCGCCTGAAATATGGTTGTGCTTTGTGCTTGTGCAGGGCTTAAGGCAGAAGCCGTCAAGCTTCCAATAGCTTATATCAAATTCCTTTGTTGTTTTAAGCAGGAATTCCTTAACATTTTTTTGATAGGTTTTGTCTGCAACGCAAATATCGTGAGCCTGTGCGTTAAAGGCACCCTTGCCGCTTTTTTCCATTCGCTTTGCAAATTTTGCCTGATAATTGTATCCGCCTCTGGGTCCGAGCCAAAGTCCGAAGGAGGAGCCAAGCTGAGCGGTCATTTGGGTAATATCGCTTAAACGGTTTGGGAATTTTTTGTTAAAGCTCCAAAAATCGCTCTTGTAGTTGTTCCAGCCGTCGTCAACGGTAAAGGCGTCAAGAGGAGGAACGCCGTACTTTGAAAGCTGCTTTTCCACCTCAAAAAATGAACGCTCGATATTATCCGCGTCTATGTTAAGCATATGGTCGTACCAGCTGTTGTACTGCAATCTAAAGCCGCCGGGTGCGGCGATTGCGTCGATGTAGTCAAAAAACGCCCGCTGAACATCAACAAGATTTGCGCTTTTTGCGCCGCCTACAACGGTAACGGGGCAATCGTACCTGCCATCAATATGCCTGCCGAGAAAATATTTTACCTGACCTATACCGTAAACAATATTGTTTTCCGTGGCAGGAAATTCGCAGCCGAAGAAAAGGCTGTCGATATAAAACGGCTGACCCAAAGAGGAATGATAGCCGCTTAATTCAGGACCCGTTGCGTCGGTAGGAACGCTGAAATGCGCCTTTGAATTGATTATACCGATATGCTCAAGCATAATATAATCTATAACCTTTGTGTCGCTTTGAACAAAGGAAATCTGCTTTTTTAATGTATTGCCGTCCTCGCCAGTCCAAAAGGACATTGTAACGGTAACGCCCTCACACTCGTTAAAGGTAAAGGAAAGTCTGCCGTTTTCCTGCTTTTCCTCGGCAACGGTAAGTCCCTTTGACGAAAACTCACTGCCATCTGTAAAATGAAACAAAAACTCTACGCTGTTTCCGTCGGGAATAAAATCTAATTTTGAAAGGGTATTTCTTATCTGCGAGGCGTAAAGCGTTCCCTCGTAAACCTTAAACTCCCTTTGCAGAATTTTGCTTTCAAGTCTAAACATAGATTAACCTCCGTGTTAGAATTCTTCTTTAATCTGCTCCAATGCCCGTGCAAGCTGGTCGGGACAGGAGGTGCCCTTAAAATTACAGTTAATGCCCTTTAGCGAAGCAATTACCTCGTCCATAGACTTGCCCTTGCAAAGTGCGGCTATTCCCTTAAGGTTGCCGTTGCAGCCGCCTGTAAATTTAATATCGTTAATAGTTTCATCGTCATTTATATCTATGGTAATTTGCCTTGTGCAAACTCCGGTAGGTATATAAGTATATTGCATAGTAACCTCCGCTGATTTTCGTTATTTTAGATAATAATCTATTTTTTATTATACATATATTCTTGCCGTATTGCAACTCAATAATTTAAAACAAAAAAATATTTCTTTTTCTCTTTAGTGTGTTGAATTATTAAATGCAATATGATAAGATAAAGGGCGACGGATAGGGCGTTGTTGTACGGATACAAATACTTCGCTCAATTCAAAATTATATTTAGTACGAGGTAGAATTATGGAAAAACTTAAAGTCGGTATTATCGGCGCAGGCCGTATCGGTCAGGTACACGCAAAGTCGATTACATACCACATTCCTCAGGCAGAAATCGTTGCTGTTTCCGATATTTTTGCCCAGGGAGCAGAAAAGCTTGCCACAGAGCTTGGCATTCCAAATTGGTACGAGGATTACCACGAAATTCTCAACAATCCGGAAATTCAGGCGGTGCTTATCTGCTCTTCAACAGATACTCACGCAGACATTGCCATTGAAGCCGCCAAGGCAGGAAAGCACATTTTCTGCGAAAAGCCGGTTGATTTAACCGTTGCAAAAATCAAGGCTGTTATTGACGCGGTTAATGAAGCAGGCGTTAAGCTTCAAATCGGCTTCAACAGAAGATATGACCACAACTTTGCTCACATTAAGGATTTGGCAAACAAGGGCAAAATCGGCGAGCTTCAAACTATTAAGATTACCTCCCGCGACCCTGAGCCTCCTCCGGTTTCCTATGTTAAGGTATCGGGCGGAATTTTCCTTGATATGACTGTTCACGATTTTGATATGGCTCGCTTTATCGGCGGCGAGGTTGAGGAGGTTTACGCAAATGCGGCTGTAACCGTTGACCCTGCAATCGGCGAGGCAGGCGATGTTGACACGGCTCTCGTTGCCCTTAAATTTAAGAGCGGTGCCATCGGCGTTATCGACAACTGCCGCAAGGCAGCCTACGGCTATGACCAAAGGCTTGAGGTGTTCGGCAAAAAGGGCCAGGCAAGTGCCGCCAACGACACTCCCACAAATGTTGAGTTTATTGATGAAAACGGCGCAGTAACCGACAAGCCGCTGTATTTCTTCCTTGAAAGATATATGCAGTCCTTTACAGATGAAATGACGGAGTTCATTGACTGCGTGCTTAACGATAAGGAAACAAAGACTACCGTTTACGACGGACTCGAGGCGCTTCGTCTCGGTCTTGCCGCAAAGCTTTCCGTTGCAGAGCACAGACCTGTTAAGCTTTCCGAAATCGAAGGCTGATAAATAATTTTGAAAGGTTGACAATATGAAACGAACAAGACTTACAATGTCACAGGCGCTTGTTCAGTTCCTTGATAATCAGTACATAGAGTGTGACGGCGTTGAAACAAAATTCGTTAGCGGAATTTTCGGAATTTTCGGCCACGGCTGCGTTGTAGGCGTTGGTCAGGCTCTTGAGCAGGGCGGTCACAATCTTAAATTTTATCAGGGCAAAAACGAGCAGAATATGGCGCTTGCCGCCGTTGCCTATGCAAAGCAGATGGATCGCAAGGCTATTATTCCCTGCGTATCCTCCATCGGCCCCGGCGCAACAAATATGGTTACAGCCTGCGGCTGTGCCACGGCTAACCGTATTCCCTTGCTTGTGCTTCCCGGTGATACCTTTGCCTGCCGCCAGCCCGACCCTGTTTTACAGCAGGCAGAATTTTTTGACAACTACGGCAGAACCGTTACAGACGCTTTTAAGGGCGTTTGCCACTATTTCGACAGAATTGTTAGACCCGAGCAGCTTATGACTGCCTGCCTTAACGCAATGAGAGTTCTTACCGACCCTGCAGATACAGGCGCTGTTTGCCTTGCTATGCCGCAGGATGTTGAGGGCGAGGCATACGATTACCCCGACCACTTCCTTGCAAAGCGCGTTTGGCATATGGACAGACGCCCCATTTCCTCTGCCCAGCTTTCAAGAGCCGCAGAGCTGATTAAATCCGCAAAGAAGCCTATTATCGTTTGCGGCGGCGGCGTAAGATACAGCGGTGCCGAAAAGGAGCTTCAGGCTTTGGCTGAAATGTGCAACATTCCAATCAGCGAAACTCAGGCAGGAAAGGGACTTATCGACTGGAAGCATCCGCTGAACCTTGGCGGTATCGGTGTAACCGGCGGCAAGGCGGCAAATGTTATCGGTCAGGATGCAGATCTTGTAATCGGTGTAGGCACACGCTTTACCGATTTTACAACTGCTTCAAAGTGGCTGTTTAAAGAGGACAGAAAGGCGCTTGGCATTAACATCTGCCCCTTTGACGCATATAAAATGGACGCTGAGGCAATCGTTGCCGACGCAAAAGAAGCCCTTACCGCACTTATCAGTGCCTGCAAGGACTACAAAACAGATTACACAGACGAGATTTCAAAGGCAAAGGCTGAGTGGGATTCTATCGTTGACGAATACTACTCAACCGAGTTAGAGGGCGGATTAAATCAAACCCTTGCCCTTGGAATTATAAACGAATTTATGCCCGACGATGCCGTTGCTTTAGGCTCGGCAGGCTCCCTCCCCGGTGATATGCAAAGACTGTTCAGACCAAAGGACAGGGGCACATATCATATGGAATACGGTTACTCAAATATGGGCTACGAAATTAACGGCGCATTAGGCGCAAAGCTGGCAAAGCCGCAGTCAGAGGTATATACCTTCTGCGGTGACGGCTCCTTCCTTATGGGACACAGCGAGCTTTACACAGCCTTGCAGGAGGGACTTAAAATTAATGTCTGCCTGTTTGATAATATGGGAGGGGGTTGTATTGAAAACCTGCAACACCTGCAGGGAACAGACACCTTCGGCACCGTATTTAAGGCAAGAAATCCCGTTACCGGTATGCTTGACGGAGCAGATATAGCAATAGACTTTGCAAAAATTGCAGAGGGCTACGGCTGCAAGGGCTACACCTGCCGCACCTCCGACGAGCTTCGCGCCGCATTAAAGGACGCACAATCGCAGACGGTTCCCTGCCTGTTTGATATTAAGGTACTGCCAAAAACAATGACTCCCGGCTTTGAGTCCTGGTGGAGAGTGGGCGTTGCCGAGGTATCAAAAAGCGAAACCGTAGCCGCCGCATACGAGGATATGCAGGCTCACATTAAGGAAACATTTGACTACTAATTTTTGAAAGGTAATAATAATATGCTTGATAAAAATAAAGTAAAGCTGGCTATCGCGCCTATCGGCTGGACCAACGACGATATGCCCGATTTGGGAGCAGAAAACACCTTTGAGCAGTGCATAAGCGAAATGGCTCTTGCAGGCTTTAAGGGCAGTGAAATCGGCAACAAATACCCAAGCGACCCCGATGTGCTTAAAAAATATTTGGATATAAGAGGACTTCAGATTTGTAACGCTTGGTTTTCTTCATTCCTTACCTCCAAGCCATACGAGGAAACAATTGAGGCATTTAAGGCTCACTGCGACAAGCTTTATAAATTAGGCGCCAAGGTTATCGGCGCTTCCGAGCAGGGCAACTCAATTCAGGGCTGTCTTGATAAATCCATTCTTGACGAAAAGCCAAGCTATACAGACGAGCAATGGGCAACCGTTGCAAAGGGCTTCAACGAAATGGGCGAATACGCAAGAAGCAAGGGTATGTATTTCACTGTTCATCACCATATGGGTACAGGCGTACAGACTGTTGAGGAAATTGATAAGCTTATGGAGCTTACCGACCCTGAGCTTGTTTATCTTCTTTTCGACTCAGGTCACCTGACCTTTGCCGGCATTGACCCTGTTCCCGTGCTTAAAAAATACATAAACAGAATTAAGCATGTTCATCTTAAGGATGTAAGACTTGATGTATATAACAATCAGGTTGTGCCTAACCATATGTCCTTCCTCGACGCAGTAAGAGCCGGTGTATTTACCGTGCCCGGCGACGGCGATGTTGACTTCAAGCCGATTTTTGATGTGCTTGAGGAAAACGGCTACGAGGGATGGGTTGTTGTTGAAGCAGAGCAGGACCCTGCAAAAGCAAATCCGTTTGAATACGCCGTTAAGGCAAGAAAATATATTGCCGAAAATACAGGTCTTTAATATTTACACAAACGAATAAAGATAGCAAAGCCGCCGCTGACAAAAATAATCAGCGGCGGCTTCACTTTGGTTGATGAATGAAAACTCGCATTATGACTCTTAAATATATAGTGTTAAAAGTCGGCAAAGGTAACGCGAAGTTTACGGATTGTTCACAATTAACATTATATTTTATTATATGCAAACGACAAAAAAGCAACGGATTATTAGACAAATCCGTTGCTTTGCTTTCTTTAAAATAATCAGTCAGCAGTGTAAGGGAGAATTGCGATATGTCTTGCTCTCTTAATTGCTGTGGTAAGCTCTCTCTGGTGCTTTGCACAAGTGCCTGTTACACGGCGGGGAAGAATTTTTGCTCTTTCGGAAACAAATCTCTTAAGTCTTGTAACATCTTTGTAGTCGATTTCATCAACCTTTTCTACACAGAAAACGCATACCTTTTTACGGCTCTTGCGAGGGCCGTTAGCCTTGTTGTATGCCATAGTGGTTTCCTCCTTTAAAATGGTAAATCATCGTCATCATCAACGATTTCTTCAAAATCTGAATTATCAGCACTGGCGTAGCTTGGCGCCGGCTGTGCGAATGCAGGGTTTCCCGTGTTACTTTCTGCCTTTGAGCCGCAGAAGGAAACATTGTTTGCCAAAACCTCAACCTGCTTTCTGTTGTTGCCGTCCTTATCGGTATAATTACTTGTTTGAATTGTACCCTCAACGGCAATCATAGAGCCTTTGTGGAAATAGCGGGAAATAAATTCTGCTGTTTGCCTCCAAGCAACACAGTCAATGAAATCCGCCTGTCTTTCTGCGCCCGACTTTTGATAATTTCTGTCGCAGGCAACCTGAAAACGAAGAACGGAAACACCGCTTGGTGTTGTGCGAAGCTCGGGTTCATAGGTAAGTCTGCCCATGAGTGCAACAATATTAATCATTGTAGTTCTCCTCCTTATTCGCCTTTAGCAACGATAAGTGAGCGAAGAACGCCGTCTGTAATATTGATTACACGGTCAAGCTCTGCAGGGAAGCTCTCATCGCAAGAGAATTTGATAATCATGTAATAGCCCTCGTTTTCGTAGTTGATAGGATATGCGAGCTTGCGCTTACCCCATGTTTCAACTTCGCTAAGAGTGCCATTCTTTTCGATGAGTTCCGTGAACTTTTCTTTAAGAAGCTCAACTGTATCCTCTCCGTTAGCAAGAGAGAAAACCAATACGATCTCATAATTCCTTAATGCCATTCTTTGTTACCTCCTTCTGGTCATAATGGCCTGCTATCTCTGCAGGCAAGGATTTGCCTTGTTATTTAAGGCTTTGATATTATAACAAACTAAACGCACCCTGTCAAGAAAAAGTTTATAAGCCAAGGCGTGTTCGGTTAATATCCTAATCAATATACTTTAAAACATCAATAATATTTTCGATTACGGGAACATCGTTTCTCAAATCACGGTCCTTAAACCAGCCGAAGTTCATTCGAATTGCCTTCATTCCTGCCGACAATGCGCCCTGAATATCGTTAACGGGGTGGTCGCCCACATAAACACATTCCTGCGTATTAAGACCGAGCTTATCAGCAGTGTACCTAAATAGCTCCGGGTCCGGCTTATGCACTCCCACATCACCGCTTACCACAACTATATCGCAATAGGGGCGGAGTCCGCTGGTGTCCATTTTATGATTTTGCAGATATGAGGGGCCGTTTGTAACAACGCCTACGATATACCCTCTTTTTTTCAACTCCTTAAGCAGCTTAACGGACTCGGGAAAAATAACATTATGGTCGCCGAAGGTGGTGTCGTAATGCTCGGCAAGCACAGCTGCGTCGGGAGCATTTTTCCATTTCCAGCTTTTTACAAGGTCTGCGTACCATTTTTCTCTGTCAACATAGCCGCCGTTGCCCGTTACGCGCATTTCCTCTTTTCTTCTTTCACGCTCCTCGCCCTTAATGTCGGGCAAAAAGGTGTCGAAAAAGGTATCCATATATTTTTCAAACGCCGCAGTTCTGTCCTGCAGGGTTTCATCAAAATCAAATAATACTGCTTTTATCATAGTTTAACTGCTTTTTCAGTTCATCAAGTGATGAAAATTCCTTTTCTTCTCTTAAATATTTAATAAGCTCTATTCTGATTGTTTCGCCGTAAAGGTCGCCGTTATAATCAAAAATATGAGTTTCGCAAAGAGTATCATCTACCCTCCAGGTAGGTCTTATGCCGATATTTGTAAATGCCTTATACTCCCTGCCGCCCACAAACGCACGGCTTTCGTAAACGCCGTATTTAATATCCGTAAGACTTGCGGGATAGTGCTGATTAATTGTGGGAAAGCCGATTGTTCTGCCTCGCCTGTCGCCTGTAATTACAGGTGCTTCAAAGGTGAAATTGTAGCCAAGCATTTCGTTTGCTTTTTCAATTTCGCCCTGAGCGATTGCCTTTCTTATTCTTGTTGAGGAAATCGGCTCGCCGTCAAAATCAAGATGCTCAAGAATTCTTACCCAAACATCCTTTTTTTCAAGATAATTTCGCAAATCCATTGCCGACCAGCCGGCATTCCTGCCAAAGCGAAAATTAAAGCCGCACAAAATCATTCCTGCCTTAAATCTGCCGAGGAGGATTGATTCAATAAATTCCTCGCCCGAAAGATTTTTTATTTCGTTAAAATCGGCAAAAACCGTTTGGGGATAGCGGCGTTCAAAAATACTTTTTTGAAGCAGGGAAAACCTGTTGTTAACACAGTAAATAACCGTGTTTTCCGCACCGGTAATAACAGTTTTATGGGCGCGGTGCATACCGTCAAAATCCCCTAACGCAACGGCTATTCTTTTTTTCTCTGTTTCCTTTTTCATAGCTAATCCCGTTTAACCAACAGTCTTGCCACTGCAAGCTCCTGCTTTTCGGTGCATACCCTGCCTAAGCCTAAAAAAAGTCCTTGAGGATTATACACTCTGTAAATACCGTCTGTCAGTTTTTTCTTTATTCTGTCTGTGCTGAGTGCTCCGCCGTTTGAAAAGCGCTTTGCCTGAGCCTCGCTAACAGTTACTTTTTCATATGGCTCAAAAATCTTTTCAAGGTCGATAAGCACTCCGCCGAAGCCCTCGCCGCTGTCCTTAAGCCGCTGAAGCTCGTCAAGAGTAACGCATTGCTCAAGAGAAAATCCCATAGCCTGCGTGCGCTGAAGCCTTGTCATTACTGCACCGCAGCCTAATTCCTTGCCGATATCGTCAATCAGCGTACGAATATAGGTGCCCTTTGAGCACAAAACATCTATTGTATATTCTCCGTCAGCAAAGCCTGCAAAATCCAGCCTTTTTATTTCAACGCTTCGTTGCTGACGCTCAACCTCTACACCCTTCCTTGCAAGGTCGTAAAGCCTCTGTCCGTTTACGGATACTGCGGAATACATCGGCGGAAGCTGATTTATACTTCCTGTAAATTTTGGCATAACACTTATAACATCGTGCTCCGTAACGGTAACAGGATATTCGGCAGTTACCGTTCCGGTAATATCAAGGGTATCGGTTGTTTTACCCAAAATAAAGCCTGCTCGATATGCCTTGTCGCTGTCAGGCAAAAAGTCAAGAAACCTTGTGGCGCCGCCCAGCATTACAGGCAAAACGCCGGTAGCCATAGGGTCAAGGGTGCCTGTGTGCCCTGCCTTGCGCTCGCCGGTAATTCCGCGAAGCCTTGCAACCGTGCCGAAGGAGCTTATGTCCCTGTCCTTATTTATGCAAATAATACCTGTCATTTAATCCTCGCTTAATCAGCCTTTTAGCATTTGAGCGCTTTTTTCAACAAGCCTGTCCCTTGCTTCCTCAACACCGCATTCAAGACGGCAGGCCGCCGCCTGCGCGTGACCTCCGCCGCCGAAGCACTTGGCAATTTCTGCGGCGTTAACCGTTTCAAAGGTGCGCAGAGATGCCTTGCAGGTGCCGTCGGGCTTTTCCTTAACGGTAATGCCTATTTCAACACCCTCAATCTGCCTTGTAAGCGGAGCAATGGCTTCCGTCTCCTGCTCGTTGGAGCCTGTTTCGTTATACATTGCCTGAGTAATTGTTATTACGGCAATACGGTCGTTTTCGTAAAAGCGCATTGAGTCAAGAGCAAGTCTTTCAAGTCGGGCATAGGTTTTTGTTTTTGTTTCAAACATCGCCCTGTTTATTGCGCCGTTATCTGCCCCAAGCTCAATAAGCTCGGCGGCGGCACGGTATGTAGCGGCGGTGGTCGAAGCATATTTAAAGCAGCCTGTGTCGGTTGAAAGACCTGTGTAAAGACAGCCTGCAAGCCTGCTGTCTATCTCAACGCCAAGCTCACGGATAACCTCAAGCATTATTTGGCAGGCGGCAGGAGCGTCCTCCAGCAGAAGATAATCTGCATATTCGGTATTTGTTGAATGGTGGTCAATACACAAATCAATGTGATACTGTCTCTGAAGCTCACCCAGCAGATTATCTGTTGCCACATCTACTGCAACAACATACGATGGCTTAAACTTAATCTCGGCAATATCCTCAAACATATAGCTGTACTTTTTGGGAATTTCGTCGGCATTGGCCACACCGCAGATTTTGCCAAGCTTATAAAGGGCGCGGCAAAGTGCAAAGCCGCAGCCAAGCGTGTCTCCGTCGGGGTGAGCGTGAGTCAGTATCAAAATGTTGTCGTGCTCCGCAAGCAATTCGGCGCATCTTTTAACATCAATTCTCATCGTTTAATTCCTTGATTTTTTCAAATAAATCCATACCCTTTGCTATTGAATCGTCTGCAATAAACTTAAGCTCGGGGCTTTTGCGAAGATGAAGCCTTGAACCAAGCTGACGGCGGATATAGCCCTGCGCGCTTTCAAGTCCCTTAACGGCACTTTTTGCGGCGTCTATACCCTCCATAGCGCTGATATAAACCTTTGCAAAGCTTAAGTCGCCGCTGACCTCAACCTTAACCACGGTCAGCATACCCTTAACTCTCGGGTCCTTAAGCTCACGCATAATTGATATAATTTCGCGCTTAATATCCTCGCTTATTCTGTCAATATGAAATCCGGCCATTTGTACTAATCCTTACTGTTAATCTCTGTATTCCTCTACGATATATGCCTGAAGAATATCGCCTGTCTGAATATCGTCCCAGCCCTCAAGACTGATACCGCATTCGTAGCCGGAGGAAACCTCCTTAACCTCGTCCTTAAAGCGCTTAAGGTTAGCAAGCTTAACATCGGCAATCTGCTTGCCGTTTCTGATTACTCTTACCTTACCGTCGCGGCGAATTGTTCCGCTTGTAACGAGAGAGCCTGCAATAGTACCGGCAGAGGAAATTTTGTAAACCTCTCTTACCTCAACCTCACCGGTGTCAACATCGCGGTACTTAGGCGCTCTCATTCCGCGCATAGCTCTTTCAATATCCTCAATAGCGTCGTAGATAATATCATACTGTTTAATTTCTATTCCGTCTCTTTGTGCGTTATCGGCGGCAATTTGGTCAACGCCGATATTAAATGCAACGATTATTGCATTTGAAGCACCTGCGAGCATAACATCGCTTTCGCTTACGGCACCTACTGCACCGTGAACGATTTTAACATTAACCTCGTCGTTTTCAATCTTAAGAAGTGACTGCTTAACTGCCTCAACAGAGCCTTGAACATCTGCCTTAACAATAATGTTAAGCTCCTTCATTTCGCCCTCCTGAATAGTGTCAAAAAGAGTATCAAGGGTAACCTTTTGGAAGAGCTTGAATTCCTCCTCTTTAGCCTGCTCCTTTCTCTGCTCAACAAGGGCTCTTGCAAGCTTTTCATCAGATACGGCGTTAAATGCATCGCCACTCATAGGCGCGCTGTCAAGTCCCATAATCTCTACGGGAACAGATGGACCTGCGCTGCGTATAGCCTTGCCGTGATAGTCGGTCATTGCTCTAACCTTACCTACCGCTGTGCCCGCTACTATAACATCACCTGCATTAAGAGTACCGTTTTGAACAAGAAGTGTTGCAATAGGACCTCTGCCCTTATCAAGCTTTGCCTCAATAACAACACCCTTTGCGGTACGGTCGGGATTTGCCTTAAGCTCGGCAACCTCGGCAACAAGAAGAATTGTTTCAAGGAGCTTATCAATGCCCATTTTAGTTTTTGCAGAAACGGGAACGCAGATAATATCTCCGCCCCATTCCTCAGGCACAAGCTCGTGCTCGGTGAGCTGCTGCATAATTCTGTCGGGATTTGCACCCTCTTTATCCATTTTGTTAATGGCAACAATAATTTCTACGCCTGCCGCCTTTGCGTGGTTGATTGCTTCGATAGTTTGAGGCATAATACCGTCATCAGCCGCAACAACCAAAACAGCAATATCAGTACTCATTGCACCTCTTGCACGCATTGCGGTAAATGCTGCGTGTCCCGGTGTATCAAGGAATGTAATAACATCGTCGTTTGGAGTAACAACCTGGTAAGCACCGATTGCCTGAGTAATACCGCCTGCTTCTGTTGAAGAAA
>CALYNN010000010.1 GCA_945221685.1 uncultured Clostridia bacterium
GCATAAGGAGAATGAAGCGCTTGAAAAGATTTGTAATAATTTCGGCTTAAATGTTGAACATCCTCAAAGAGGTACAAAGGTTAGCCATCTAAATACAGATGTTTATAAGGAAAGAAAATCCCTTGAGAAAGATGTTGAGCTATTACAAGACGAAGAAAACAAACTAAACAATCAAATTTGTCATTTGACAAAAATCAAGTCGGACTTAAAAGCCACTGAGCCATTGTATTACAAAACTATTCTTGATGTCGTTATTGGGTTTATATTTGACATATTGTGGAATTACTTACCCGAAAAAATCAAAGAAAAGTTCAGCAGCATTTATCAAGCTGAAACATTTTCGCAGTTAAGAAAAGAAATAGAAAACTGTTACGATATGGAATTTGACTATGAATATGAAGAGCCGGATATAACAGATTAATAGGAAGTGAATATTATGAAGCCGACGAAAAATAAGAAAACAGGAAAGTGGGATATACAATACCATTATTTCGATTTTGAGGGTAATTATAGAAAAACTACAAAAAGAGGTTTTAAAACTAAAAAAGAAGCTGAAGAATGGTATTTAAATTATAAGTATAGCAAAGAGGATAATTTAAATATGTATTTTGAAAGCTTTGTAAATATATATTATGATGTTATGGGTTCGCAAATAAGAGAATATACTTGGTTGTCGAAGAAAATGATTATTGAAACTAAGATATTGCCGTATTTCAAGAATATGAAAGTGAATGAGATTGAGCCAAAGGATATATTAAAATGGCAAAATTGGGTTAAGAGCCAAAGAAACAAACAAGATAAACCTTATGCTCCTACATATTTGCGTTCGATTAATTCACAAATGTCTGCAATTATGAATTTTGCTTGTAATTACTATAATCTTGAAAGTAACCCTTGTAAAAAAGTTAAATCAATGGGAAAGAAAAAACGTTCCGGTGAAATCAAATTTTGGACTGTCGAACAGTACAAAACATTTAGTGAAGCAATGATGGAAAAGCCAATATCATTTTATGCCTTTGAGATGCTTTTCTGGTGTGGGATTAGACTTGGAGAACTATTAGCATTAACCCCGTCAGATTTTGATTTTGAACGAAAAACAGTGTCAATTTGCAAATCATATCAGCGACTAAATGGAAGGGATGTTATTACTCCACCCAAAACTGAAAGTTCCATAAGAAAAGTATTAATGCCGGATACCCTTTGCTATGAAATGCAAGATTGCATAAACAGTATTTATGGCATTACTGACGATATGCGAATTTTCACGATAACAAAATCATATTTAACTCGCGAAATGGAAAGAGGATGCAAAGCAACCGGTGTACCTAAAATAAGGTTGCACGATTTACGGCATTCGGCAGTATCCTTGTTAATAGATAAAGGATATTCAGCGGTTGCTATTGCGGAAAGAGTAGGCCATTCTTCGCCGGTTGAAACTCTTGAAGTATATTCACATCTTTTCCCGACCGTTCAAACAGAAATGGCATTAAAACTTAACGAGGAGATGATTAGTAATGTCTGAAAAAAACGTTGATATCAAAGGCAGATTTAGAAGCGTTACAGTTGGATTTAGAATGTCGCCGGAGGAAGCAGACTTGCTAAATCGGCTCGTTAAGATATCCGGTATGAATAAACAAGACTATTTGATTGATAGAGCCTTACAAACAGAAATAACGGTAATTTCAAACCCCAGAGTGTATATTGGATTGAAACGAGAGTTAACAAAGCTTTGTGAAGAACTTAATAGAATTAATAATTCATCCGATATTTCAACTGAGCAAATTACTTTAATAGAGCAAATAGTAACTATCTTAAAAGTTATGTAATATTCTCCACATACGAAATATTGTTGTTAAAAGTGCACAAAATATTCCTTGAAATCTTGGTTATTCGCCACAGTGCCGTTTTGGATATACGGCTTTTGATAAATAAACAACAATATTAAAGCTTTTAAGAATTATGAATGAAACTGAATAACTGAATTTGTAGATAAACGCATTAGTATTTATGGTAAAAAGCCTCACAACTTTGTGGGGCTTTATTTATTGAATAATTCAAAAACATATGCTATACTATAATTGCTACACAAATTTAATATTGCCCATAAGTCGAAGTGTGTATTTTTATCTTGATAAAAATACAGGCTCTTTTTCGCATACTTCTTTTTATGGGTACGAATTTGTGTAGCAACAAATGAGGGCTATGTGTTTTTTATGCGTAGCACTTCGTTGCTACGCATTTTTTGTTTTAGGGAGAACTATTATTGTGAAAACAGAAAAGTTGAAAAATGAATTCATACGCAATATAAACCACCCAGATATGACCTTTGATGAAATGAAAACTTCGAGTAAAGATAAGTGTTTATGGAAGTGTTCAATCTGCGGTAATGAATGGCAAACACAATTCAAATCAAGGGCAGGACAAAAGACAGGAAACGAAAGGGGATGTAAAAATTGCTCTAACTTGGCACAAGGAAAAAGAATTACAAAGAGAGCTATATATAAAAATGGTTGTATTGCTGATAGTAGCTACCTTTTAAATGAGTGGGATTGGAAAAACAACACATTAAATCCCTATGAAACACCAGGAACTGCAGAAGATGAAGCTTTTTGGATATGCAGCAAATGCAACTATAATTATAAACAAAAAATTGTTTGTAGAGTTAAAAGAAATCAAGGATGTCCAAAATGTGCTGGAAAGGTTGTCGAATTGGATAACTCTATGGCTACATTAGTCCCAGAGATATATGACTATATTGATACAGATTATGACGATAAATCACCCACTCAATATCGACCAAACTCTCATATTGACATTCACTTAAAATGTCCTAATTGTGGTTACAAATGGGTGTCAAAACCATATACTTTTTCTAAAGGGCATAGATGCAAATCCTGTGCAGGAAAGATTGTAACTGAACATAATAATCTTAAAACTGTATATCCAACAGTAGCAAATTTGTTTTCAGAAGAAATAAATGGTATAAAATCAACAGAAGTTGCGCCTCATTCAAACAAATCTTATTACTTTGCTTGTGGAATTTGTGGGTCGCTGAGAAAACTTTCAGTCGATAAGGCGGTTACAAGAGGCATTCTATGTAAAAAGTGTTCCGCTCGTTATCATACATCTTTTCCTCAAGAAGCTATTTATTATTATGCTGTTCGATATTTTGGGCCTGAAGTAAAAAACAGATATCTAATTAATGGAAACAAAGCAGGAGAATTAGATATATATATCCCAAAGTTCAATATTGGAATTGAATATGACAGTTATTATTATCATAATACTGATAAAAAATTTATAACAGATAGAAACAAAAACGAAATTGCTAAAAATAACGGAATAAAGTTAATAAGACTGATAGAAACAAATCAAGTTCCAAAAAATAAAAACAACATTCCTGTTGGAATTCGCGCCGATGATTTTGAGTTAACAAATGCAATTTATAAGTTGTTTAAAATTATTGACGATTCAATTGATTATGATATAAATATTTCAAGGGATAGAATTGAAATATTAGAGCAGTTTTATCAAATGCCAATAAAAAACAATTTAAAAAAACTATATCCACAAGTTGTGGATGACTGGGATTACATTAGAAACGGGTGTCTAAACCCTGAGTATTTTACAGCAGGTTCTAATTATCCTGTTTATTGGATTGGAAAGGATAAGCCATTACAAATACGTGGTATGGCGCAAAAATATAAAAGGCAAACGGAACAAATGAAAGGATAGACAATGAAAATAAAAGAATACGAAGAAATAATGGAAAAAATGGCTGAACAAATCAACGCTTCATTGATGTCGCAAGTAGATTTGCTTAAAGAACAAAACGAACATTTAAAAGAGGTAATAAAATTGCAAGATAAGCAAATAGATAATCTTTTGAATGGTATGGTTAGCTTCTTTAATATAGGCAATGACGAGTAAGAAAAAAGTAGTACTGATGTCAACCTTGCAAAATGAAAATGAATATGCTATAATACAGGTACCAGAAGGTGAGTATGTACGCAACGAAAAGACAGGGAGTGCGAGTCCCTGCCTTTTCTTTTTGGGATTAATTGTCGTGCTTATCTCTGTCGAACCATTTGCATATGTAATAAGCAATTACACTTGCCGGAATAGAAATAAAATGTTGAAATAAGAGCTCTCAATAATTTTATACCTTGAAAAAACAAATAAAATGTGCTAATATATTTGTAGTGCAATAGCATAGTAATTTGTGTAAATAATTCGCTTGTTATTAGTGCGAGTAATTAGTTACGCTATCTTTAAAAGACGGTCAACTGCACAGACCGTTTATCAAAAGTGCTAATCTCTAAACTGCTTATCGAGTTAAAAAGGCAGTGTGTTATTCTTGCACCAAAAAGAACCCTGTTATTTAACAGGGCTAAAAGCAAATCAAAGAGCCGAGGATTGACCTTGGCTCTTTTTCATTGACAGCGTTTTATGAATAAGGTATAATCAAAAACGGACAAAGGAAACTGTCGTAAAACGGTAGGCGGTTAGCCCTCATTTATCAGAGGGCAATGCCCTCTAATGATTATTAGGGGGTGATGCTATGGAATATCTTGCATTTGTTGTGGTTATTCTTTTCGCAGCCACAGGCTACATATTAAGCATAAAAAAATAACCGCCCAACAGTCCGCTAAAACCAAGGGCGATTATTTCAAACTTATTTAGAGGCTAACCGTCTATCCGATAAGCCCTTTGTTCATTCATATATTAGCATATATATTAATATTTGTCAACTTGGATGAGTACTTTTTGACTCCGTAGGGTTAAAAAATATATTCACATAGTGCAAAATTATTAAATAAAGAAATATAATGCACTATATATTGTGTAATAAAATGTGATTTTATTTTACAGGAGTGGAATGGGAATAAATCGTGCCGATATTTCAGGCGTTTTAACAGGCTTAATTATATTGGTTATCGGCTTTTTAGGCTTCTGCCCACGAAGAAATGCTGCTCTTGAAAAAGGGAGATACGGTTGAGCTTACCTGCAATGGCTCAAAAATAATTTCCTGCACAAAAAAGTAAAGCCATAAGCCTTTTGATAAAAAGTTAAAATCCGATTGACTGAATGCCAATCGGATTTTTTAATGCTTCTTATTTATGAATTTATCCTTATACACACCCTTGGGGTCCTTGCACAAAAGAACTGCAAGCCAAATAACAAGACCTGCGGTTACAACCGTAACACCCAGCAGAGAGTCGTTTAAAATATCTGCCGCTGACTGATTGAAATATTCAGCCTTAAGCTCTGCGTATTCAAATACAAAATCCATAAGCCACATAAGCGAAGCGCCCCAATACATAAGCGTAAGGGTGCCGAGCTTGTACTCATCTCTTTTTGAAGCGGTGTACCATACAACAGTAGAGATAACTGCGGCAATAACGGTTATAAGTAAGGTCATAACGACTTCTCCTTATGCGCCCTGACCTGCAAGCCTTGCTTTAAGCTGCTTAACCTTGGCGTCTGCAAAGGCACACATTGCGCCCCAAACGGCAGTAACGCAGCAGGTCATTGCAACGCCTACCGTTGCCATTTCGTGAAGCATTGCGGCAGTGTCCTCGGCGTTACTCATTGCCGACAGAAACGGCGGAAACGGTACGATTTCTCCGTGCCAAAAATGCTCAAGGGCAAGCAGTGCAACTCCGCCCCAAAGAAGCCCCATAAGCCAGCTGAGCTTTTTTGAAAAGGATACCCTTTCGATTGTCTCGCCGCCTGTTAAATCGGTGCTCTTTGCAAGCTTTGGAGCCTCGATTTTCTGCTCCTTCCTTTTTGCGATTGCGTATGCCGCGGTAACAACGATTGCTTCAGCGGCAGGAACTAATAAACAAGCCATTTGTTTTTCCTCCTTTACATAGCTTTATTTTCATAATAATTTTACAACTGCTGTCTTTCGCCTGCAAGCCCCCACGGGGGTTATTTTTTCGGCGGCATTATTACAATATTGTAATGGAAGTTTTACTTGAAATATGGTAAAATAAAAATGAAAGGCTATAACTGATTTTAAGGAGTCGGCGTATGGATATATTTTTACTTGAGGATGATTCGGCTATTGCCATGGGTCTTACCTACTCTCTTGAAAACGAGGGCTACGGAGTCAGCCACGCAAAAAGCGTTAAGGAGGCAATGAAGCTTATTGACGAAAAAAGCTTTGCCCTTTATATTTTGGATTTAACCCTGCCTGACGGAAGCGGCTACGATGTGTGCAAAAAAATAAAAGCAAGGGGCGATTTGCCTGTTATATTTTTAACTGCCTATGATGACGAGGTAAATGTTGTTATGGGCTTTGAGCTTGGGGCAGACGATTATATTTCAAAGCCATTTAGGGTTAAGGAGCTTTTGGTGCGAATTAAAAGCGTTTTGCGCCGATACAGTAAGGACAGCTCCGACGGCTTGGTAAAAATAAAAAATCTTACTATAAATACAAACGAAGCCAAGGTGTATAAGGACGGAAAGGAAATTGTGCTTACCGCAATGGAATACCGCCTGCTTCTTATTTTGCTGAATAATCGGGGCAAGGTGCTTTCCCGCAATCAGCTGCTTGAAAACATTTGGGATGTGGCAGGAGATTTTGTTGAGGACAACACATTAACCGTTTACATAAAGCGGCTGAGAGATAAAATTGAGGAGGAGCCGACAAAGCCGGAATTTATTAAAACAGTTCGGGGACTCGGCTATGTTATAGATAATGAATGACAAGGATTTCAGAGCACCTGTATTTATAAGTGCGGCGGTAACGGTGCTTTTGTCGGCGGTGTGCCTGATTTTAGATTACAGGTGCGCTCTGCTTTGCGCAGTATTGGGGATTGCCTTAACTGCCGTATTTGCCGTTTATACCAAAAAAAGATACAATAGGCTTAAGGAGCTGAATAATTATCTTTCCCTTGTGTGTTCCGGTAATTACGACCTGGATATAGACGACAACACCGAGGGCGAGCTTTCAATACTGAAAAATAATTTGTATAAGGTTATAACCATTCTTAAGACGCAAAACGAGGAATTGATTAAGGACAAGACATATCTTGCCGACTCCCTTGCGGATATTACCCATCAGCTTAAAACCCCGCTGACCTCAATTACCGTTATGACAGATCTTTTGAAGGAAGAGTCCGACGAGGAAAAAAGAGGGGAATTTCTGTCTGTTACCGAGTCACAGCTTGAAAAAATGAGGTGGCTTATAACAAATCTTCTTAAGCTTTCAAAGCTTGACGCCGACGCCATTGAGTTAAAAAGGGAGCCGATTTCCTCAACCGAATTTATTGCCGACTGCGTTAAGCCCTTTCTTGTAAGCCTTGATCTTAAGGGTATTACGGTTATTAATGACATTGAGGAATTTACCTTTTATGCCGACAAAAGCTGGAGTCTTGAGGCAGTTCAAAACATTATTAAAAACTGCATAGAGCATACAGACAAAAACGGAATTATAGAAATTTCGGGGCGCAGTACAAATATTTATGATACTATTATAATAAGGGATAACGGGTGCGGAATTTCAAGCGAGGATTTGCCCCATATTTTTGAAAGATTTTACCACGGCGAAAATTCCTCCGCCGAAAGCGTAGGAATAGGTCTTGCCCTTGCCGCCGCAATTATACAAAAGGAAAGAGGCACCGTAAGCGCCAAAAGTCAGCTTGGAAAAGGAACGGAGTTTGAAATAAGGCTATACAAATCAATAGTATAAAAGAGGCTGTCGATAAAGTGGCTTGAACCACGCCGAAAAATTATTAGGTTATTGCTCGTAGTAATTGTTGTTTTTGGCATTGAGTCAAATGGCAACGACCGAGCAACATTAAAATAGGCTTGGACATCGAATCCAAGCCTATTTTGGCGTTTTTCGTTTTTTGCTCGGGGGCGGTACCGTCGTACAGCTCCCACTCGCAAGAAAACGAAATTCAATTCCATTTCTCGAAGCCTAACAGCGTGTAGAAACTTGTTTTTTACCTTTTCTACACGCTGAATCACCTGCTTGACAGGTGGTTATGATTCGATTTTTCTTATGCTGATTTCACCGCTTCGCAGGGTGGTCACTTCGCCGTTTTCAAGCTGTACCTTTAATCCGCCTGCTTCGTCTATTTCAAGAGCGGTGGCAAGGCTCACCCTGCCGTTTTGTATAAATTTTATTTTTTCGCCGATAACAAGGGAGTGGCTGCGGTAATAATCAATAAAGCTTTTGTAATCACCGCCGGCAATTTTAATCAGCTCGTCGGCAATTTTTGCCACAAGGGCGCTTCTGTCAACTGATACATTAAGACAGCCTGCGCCTTCAACATCGTCGGGGAATTCATCGGTGCTGATGTTTATTCCTATGCCGACGATAACGCTGTCAACAATTCCCTCCTCAAAATTTGTAACCGCCTCGGTAAGAATTCCGCAAACCTTTTTGCCGTCTAAATATACATCGTTTACCCACTTGATTTTCGGCTTAAGCTCGGTCAGCTCCTCAATAGCTCTGCAAACGGCAACTGCCGCCGCTGTTGTTGCCGTTACTGCGTTTTGCAGGGCGGTTTTTGGACGAAGCACAAGAGAAAAATAAATTCCCGTGCCCTTGGGCGAATAAAAGCTTTTGCCCTGCCGTCCTCTGCCGGCAGTCTGCTGGTTGGCGGCAACAAGAAACATACCCTGCTTTGAATCGGCAAGCAGTCGCTTGCACATATTATTTGTTGAATCAACACAGCCGCAGTAAATAACATCTATTCTGTTTTTCATTTTTGCCCGTATGCTTTGCGCCGACACAAGATTTTTACTGTCTGTCAGGCGGTAGCCTTTGTTGGTAACTGCGTCAATACCGTAGCCCTGCGCCTGAAGCGACTTAATGGCTTTCCATACTGCCGCGCGGCTTTTGTTGAATTTTTCTGCAAGCGCCTCGCCGCTTATGTAATCCTCTGTGTTTAAAAGCTCAAAAAGAATATCATTTTTTAAGAGCATTGTTTACCTCCGTTTATATTGGGTTTACAATCGCTTCGTTGAAAGAGGGACTCAAAGGTCCCTCTCTTTTTATTTCATAAATTTATCTATTGCGTTGTTAAGCTCCTGAAGCATTTCCTCGTCGCCCTCCTCCACTGCGTGAACGATGCAATGCTCAAGGTGGTCCTTTAAAATAACCTTGCCTGTGTTGTTTATTGCCGATTTAACGGCGGCAAGCTGAACAAGCACATCGGAGCAATCCTCGCCGTCCTCTACCATTTGCTTAACCTTTTGCAAATGACCTATTGCCTTTGCAAGGCGGTTTGAAACCTCTTTGGTATGGGCGTGGGAATGTGTGTGGTTATGTTGAAGCTCGCTCATATTTTATCCAAAGCCTGCTGAATATCTGCAATAATATCCTCGGCATCTTCAATTCCAACGCTGAAGCGTACCAGGTCGGGACTAACGCCGCATTCCTCAAGCTGTTCGTCTGTAAGCTGACGGTGAGTAGTGGAGGCAGGGTGCAGACAGCAGGTGCGAGCGTCGGCAACATGGGTAACAATAGCGGCAAGCTTAAGAGAGTCCATAAATACGGTTGCCGCCCTTCTGCCGCCCTTAATGCCGAAGGATACAACGCCGCAGGTGCCCTTTGGCATATATTTCTGCGCAAGGGCGTATTGGTCATCGTCCGGGAGCATAGCGCATTTTACCCAGTTAATCTTATCGTTGCTTTTAAGAAATTGTGCAACGGCAAGAGCATTTTCGCAATGCCTTTCAACTCTTAAGTGCAGAGTTTCAAGTCCTACATTAAGCAAGAACGCATTTTGCGGTGCGGGAATTGAGCCTAAATCCCTCATAAGCTGAACGGTTGCCTTTGTAATATAGGCACCCTTGCCGAAGGATTCGGTGTAGGTAATTCCGTGGTAGCTTTCGTCGGGAGTGGTAAGACCGGGGAATTTGTCGTTCTGCGTCCAGTCAAAATTGCCGCTGTCAACAAGAGCACCGCCGATGGTGGATGCGTGCCCCTCCATATACTTTGTTGTTGAATGGGTTACAATATCACAGCCGAATTCAAAGGGACGGCAGTTGATAGGAGTTGCAAAGGTATTGTCAATAATAAGCGGAACGCCGTTGGCGTGGGCAACCCTTGCAAACTTTTCTATATCAAGTATATCAAGGCTGGGATTTGAAATCGTTTCGCCGAAAACAGCCTTTGTGTTTGGCTTAAACGCCGCCTGAATTTCCTCCTCGGTTGCGTGGGGAGATACAAAGGTAAAATCAATACCAAGCTTGCGCATTGTTACATTAAACAGGTTAAAGGTTCCTCCGTAAATTGCAGATGAGGAAACAATATGGTCGCCTGCGCCTGCAATGTTGAACACAGCGTAAAAGTTTGCCGCCTGACCGCTGGAGGTAAGCATACCTGCAACGCCGCCCTCAAGCATAGTTATTTTCTGCGCCGCATAGTCGCAGGTAGGATTTTGCAGACGGGAGTAGAAGTAGCCTGATTTTTTTAAATCAAAAAGGTCGCCCATTTCCTCACTGCTGTCATATTTATATGTTGTGCTTTGCACAATGGGAATTACGCGAGGCTCGCCGTTTTTCGGCTCGTAGCCGCCCTGTACGCAAATCGAATTAATTTTCATCTTATCCTCCTAATATATCGGGCAATGCCCTTAATCCTCAAGAAAATGCTTCATAATGCTTGGGCCGTGGTCAATATAGTTGCCCGTTGCCCTTGCAGATTCCTCGTTGATAGTATCTACTCCGTCAAGCTCCTTATTCTTGTGATAAATAAGGTACGGAACAGGGTCGCCTGCGTGGGTGCGGGTAACAATGGGAGTAGGGTGGTCGGGAAGAATCATAATCTTGTAATCGTCATATTTTTCAAGTCCCTTAAACAAAATCGGCAAAACCCTTTGGTCAATCATTTCAATAGCCTTAACCTTGTTTTCGGGCTCGTTTCTGTGGCCGCATTCGTCGGGAGCTTCAAAGTGAATATATACAAAATCGTTTCTTTCAAGCAGCTCAAGGGCGGCGTTTGCCTTGCCCTCAAAGTTTGTGTCGATATAGCCTGTTGCGCCTTCAACCTCGGCAACCTCCATTTTTGCACAGCCGCCGATTCCTTTAATAAGGTCAACGGCAGATACTACCGCGCCCTTAATTCCGTAGATTTCTTCAAAGGGAGAAAGCGCGGGTCTTTTGCCCTCGCCCCAAAGCCAAATGGAGTTTGCAGGTCTTTTGCCTGCCTTTTTTCTGGCAATATTAACAGGGTGGTCCTTTAGCAAATCGTAGCTTTTTTTCATAAGCTCAATCAGCGGCCTTGCGTTTTCCGCCGTTGAAAGATGCTCGGTAATGACCTTGCCCGTAATGTCGTGAGGGGGAGTCATTTTGCCCAAATCAGTTGTGCCGTTGTCCCAAATAAGACAGTGGCGGTAGCTGACGCCGGGGTAAAACTTAAATTCGTCTGTACCCAGCCTTTCGTCAATATACTTAATAAGAATTTCTGCCTCCTCGGTAGAAATATCGTCGGCACAGTAATCCTCAATAGTCTTTTGCTCATAGGGCAGGTCGTCCTCGGAAAGAGTAACAAGATTTGTGCGCAGGGAAACATCGGTAGGCTTCATATCAATACCGATTGAAGCCGCCTCGAGAGGACTTCTGCCGGTGTAATATTTCATAGGGTCAAAGCCCATAACGCTCATATTTGCCACATCGCTTCCCGGCTTAAGTCCGTCGGCAACCGTTTTGATTAATCCAACCTCTGCTCTTTTTGCAAGGTAGTCCATATTAGGCTTGCTTGCGCACATCATCGGTGTTTTGCCGTCAAGAGCAGGCACCGGATAATCTGCCATACCGTCGTATAATACAACTACATATTTCATAACATTTGTCCTCCGTAGCTTGTAAAATTATTTAAAGTAGCCTACACCGCTTTCAAATATCTTCATATCCTTTTCAAAAGGAACATTCTTATAAAGGTTATCGCCCTTACGCTCGCAGTGGCCCATCTTGCCCAAAACTCGACCGTCGGGAGAGGTGATACCCTCAACGGCACATACGGAGCCGTTGGGGTTAAAGGGCATTTCGGCAACGGCAGTGCCATCGGGATTAACATACTGAGTGGCAACCTGACCGTTTTCAATAAGACGCTTCATTACTTCGTCGTCGGCAACAAATCTGCCTTCGCCGTGGCTGATTGGAATTGCAAACATATCGCCTGCATTTACACTGCTGAACCAAGGCGATTTAACGCTTGTAACCTTTGTGTATGCCATAGAGGAAATATGTCTGCCTATGGTGTTAAAGGTAAGTGTTGGGTCGTTTTCCTTAATATCTCTGATTTCGCCGTAGGGCACAAGTCCCAGCTTAATAAGAGCCTGGAAGCCGTTGCAGATACCCAGCATAAGACCGTCGCGGCAGTTAAGAAGCCTTGTAACGGCCTCCTTAACTCTTGGATTTCTAAAGGTGGTGGCAATGAATTTGCCTGAGCCCTCAGGCTCGTCACCGCCGCTGAAGCCGCCGGGAAGCATAACAATCTGTGAGCCTTCGATTTCCTTAACCATTTTTTCAATAGTTTCGTTAATGGCGGCTGATGAAAGGTTATTAACAACAAGAATTGAAGCCTCGGCACCTGCCTTTTCAAAGGCTCTTGCAGTGTCTATTTCGCAGTTTGTGCCGGGGAATGCAGGAATAAATACCTTTGGCCGCGCAACCCTGTTCTTTGCAATAAATATTGAACGCTCTGTATATGGAGTAACCTCATAGGGCATTTTAGCCTTTTTGCCCGAATCGGTGGCGAATACCTTTTCAAGCTTGCCTGTCCAAGCCTCTGTCAGCTCGTCAACGGTAAGCACCTCGCCGTCTATAATAAATATGCCGTTGTCGTTAACAGTACCCAAAAGTGTTGCGGCAGAATGAACGCCGTCGGCAGTGCAGGTAAAATCATCACTGCTGTTTTCGGGAAGCTCAAGCACAAAGCTGCCCTGCTTGGGAGCAAAGAGCGTTTCCTTATCAAGTCCCTGCTCAAAGGTAACGCCCAGCTTTTCGCCGAATGCCATTTTGCATACGCACGCCGCGGCACCGCCCTCCTTAACAACAGAGGCGGAAAGGATTGAGCCGTTTCTTAAGCCCTCGTAAACCTTTGTCATAAGCGCCATTGCGCCGTCGTAATAGGGCAGTCCCGTTTCTTCAACGGTAGGAATTTCGGCAAGCACAAGCCTTGAGCCAATTTGCTTAAGCTGTGAGGATACGGTTTTTGAAGCCTCACTCATACCAACTGCAAATGAAACGAGAGTGGGCGGAACATCAAGGTCATTAAAGGAGCCGCTCATTGAATCCTTGCCGCCGATGGAGGGGCATTTGTAGCCAAGCTGTGCCGAAAGGGCACCAAGCAATGCCGCCGCAGGCTTACCCCAGCGAGTAGGCACATCGTTAAGTCTTTCAAAATATTCCTGGAAGGTAAGCCGTGCCTTGGCAGGATTACAGCCAACAGCCGCAAGCTTTGCAAGGGATTCGGTAACCGCAAAGGCAGCCGAGTGGAACGGACTCCAGCGTGAAAGCTCGGGAATAAAGCCGTATGCCATTACAGTTGCCGTATCTGTTTCGCCCTTAAGAAGCGGAATTTTTGCAACCATTGCTTCCTCGGGGGTAAGCTGATATTTGCCGGCATAGGGCATAAGCACGGTAGCCGCGCCGATAGAGGAGTCGAAGCGCTCAACAAGTCCCTTTTGAGAGCAAACCTCAAGCCTTGCAAGGTTTGCCTTAAGCGCCTGTGCGTTGTTAAGCTTCTTAAGACAATCTGGCACCTGCTTTGAATAATTCTTATCGCCGTCAACCGCTTCTATTTCGGCAACTGCGTGCTGTGTTACACCGTTGGTGTTTAGGAATTCACGGCTTAAATCTACGATTTTGTCGCCGCGCCAAGTCATTTCAAGTCTGTTTTCGTCTGTAACAACGGCAACGGGAGTAGCCTCAAGGTTTTCCTCGTTTGAAAGGCGGATAAATTCGTCAACATCGTTTTTATCAAGCACAACCGCCATTCTTTCCTGCGATTCCGAAATGGCAAGCTCCGTGCCGTCCAGTCCGTCATATTTCTTCGGCACCTTGTCTAAATCAATTTTAAGTCCGTCGGCAAGCTCGCCGATAGCAACGGATACACCGCCTGCGCCGAAATCGTTGCAGCGCTTAATCATTTTTGCAACCTCTGCCTTGCGGAAAAGTCGCTGAATTTTTCTTTCGGTGGGGGGATTACCCTTTTGTACCTCTGCGCCGCAGGTTTCAATGGAGGAGGAGTCGTGAGCCTTGGAGGAGCCTGTTGCACCGCCGCAGCCGTCTCTGCCTGTTCTGCCGCCCAAAAGCACAATAACATCGTCCTTTTGCGGACATTCGCGAATAACATTTTCCTTTGGTGACGCACCGATTACTGCGCCGATTTCCATTCTTTTTGCAACATAGCCTGCGTCGTAAAGCTCTGTAACCTGACCGGTGGCAAGTCCGATTTGGTTGCCGTAGCTTGAATATCCTGCCGCAGCACCTGTTGTAATTTTGCTTTGCGGAAGCTTTGCGTCAAGAGTTTCCTCAAAGGGAGTGGTAGGGTCGCCTGCGCCTGTTACGCGCATAGCCTGATAAACATATGCTCTGCCTGAAAGCGGGTCGCGTATTGCACCGCCAAGGCAGGTGGCGGCACCGCCGAAGGGCTCAATTTCTGTTGGGTGGTTGTGGGTTTCGTTTTTAAACTGCACAAGCCACGGCTCCTTTTTGCCGTCAATCTCCACCTCAACATTTATTGAGCAGGCGTTGATTTCGTCGCTTTCGTCAAGGTCGTCAACAAAGCCTCTCTTTTTAAGAGCCTTTGTGCCGATGCACGCCATATCCATAAGGCAAACAAGCTTGTCCTTTCTGTCGCCGTAAACCTCTTTTCTAACCTCAAAGTACTGCTCAAGGGCGTCCTCTATTGCCTTGCTGTAGCGGCTTTGGTCAATCTTGATTTCGTCAAGCTCTGTGGCAAAGGTGGTGTGGCGGCAGTGGTCGGACCAATAGGTGTCTATAACCTTAAGCTCCGTAAGGCTTGGGTCTCTCTTTTCGTCTTTTGCAAAATAATCTCTTACCCAGCACAAATCCGCAACGCTCATTGCAAAGCCCATTTGGGAGTGGTAGTCGGCAATCTCGCTATCGCTCTTATCAATAAAGCCGTTAATACGGATAATATCCGCAGGTACATCTGCTTTCATATCAAGGCTTTCGGGAAGCCGGGTTGAAGCCTCTCTTGACTCAACGGGGTTGATTATGTATGACTTAATTTTGCTGAATTCCTCATCGGTAATGTTGCCCTTAACGGCAATGATTTTGGCAGAAAGAACATCGGGTCTTTCACCGGCGGTGAGAAGCTGAATACACTGCGCCGCCGAATCTGCCCTTTGGTCATACTGACCGGGAAGATACTCGGTGGCAAAATATTTCCAGTCCTGCGGAATATCAAGCTCGTAATAAACATTATCAAGGTTAGGCTCTGAAAGAATTGTTTTAACCGCCATTTCAAATTCCTCGCGGCTTAAGCCCTGCGCGTCGTATCGGTTGATTATACGCAAATCCTCCAGCGCAGTAATGCCCACATTGCTTTTAAGGTCAGCCAAAGTCTGACCTGCCTCAATGTCGTTTCCTTTTTTCTTTTCTACATATACACGATAAACCCTTGCCATATGTATTCTCCTTAACGCAAAATATAAGTAAATTATTACAGTATATAATAATACTTATATATTCTAACATAAAAAAGAGTAAATTGATATACTTATTTTAATTTTTAATCAACAAATTTTGCGGCAAAGGGTGCGTAATTTTTGTAGCCCTTTTAAATTTAATTAATTGTTCACACAAACTATTCACTATTTTTAAAAATTATGTTATAATGTAAAGCCGTGTAATCATTGACAAAAAATTAACATAATAAATATAACGGATGAATTTTTTTAATTAGGGGTGAGATTATTGACAGAGGATATTGACGAGGGCATATATGAAGTTGATTTTATGAACCTTGTCGTTGATAAGGCAGATAATTTACGGGTAGTGGATTCCGACAGCCATTTTTCCGAATTTGCAGGAGTTCATCCCTCTAAAATAAAGCAAGGCAAGCTTTTTCTTCACGACCTGATAAAGCCTGCCTACCGCGAGGATATAATGAAGGCGCTTTGCAAAAAGAACTCGCCCTATGTTTATTTTAAGGCGGAATTTATTGACCGCCACGGCAACGAGGTTTTTATTCACTGCTGCGGTCAGAACTTTCAAAGCTCCACCCTTTGCAGACTGACCCTTGCCGATGTGTCAAAATCAATGCAGCTTCAGGAAAGGCTGAAGCGTCAGGCAAAGGAAATGGATTACCTTATCGACCTTGTTACCGGTGGCGTTTGTCTGTTTAAGGTAACGAGCGATATGCAGATAGTTGTTGAATACCTTAACGCCGGCGGCTGTAAGCTTTTCGGCACGGCAAAGGGACTATATAATCTTAGACAGTACCGCCTTGACGAGCTTATTTACTCCGACGACCGAAGTGCTGTTTTTCAGGCGATAGGAAAGGCAATGGCAACGGATACGGCTATTGATACGGAATTTCGTACAATAGTACATAACGGCGAATATAAGTGGTGCAAGCTAAATGCCGCCATTAAAGAATACGATAACGACGGCAATCCTGTTTTTCACGCAATGCTAACGGATATTACAACTGTTAAGGAGTCGGAGGTAAACAGCGATAAAATGTACGACCGACTTGTTAAAATGTTTAAAAATCTGCCCTCGCCCACCTTCAGCACGGATTACGATAATCCGCTTGTGCTTCAGCTTGTAAGCGAGGATTTTATGAAATTTTTAGGCTACAGCAGAACCTATCTTTTTGATGAGCACGGCGGCAGGCTTTCCGATTTTATGCAGGAGCGTGAAATAAAATATGTAACGGCAAACATAAAAAAGCAGGCAGAGCAGGGAAACGAAATTTCAATCAGATACTCAGTGAGAACAGGCAGCGGAAAATATATTGTGGTTGAAGATAACCGCAAAATTATTACCCAGGAGGACGGCTCCAAATCAATGCTTTGCAGCTTTAAAAATGTTACAAAAAAATATATAGACTGAAATACTAATATATAATTGACAAGGGGAACACCTTTTTGGTGTTCCCCTTAATTCTTATTCGAGATTTTCGGTTAAAAGCATTATTGCGGTAAGCGCCGCCACCGGAGCCGTTTGAGTGCGCAATATTCTGCTGCCCAGGGTTGCAACAACGCCGCCCTGCTCCTTAATCAGCTCAACCTCCTGCTTTTCAAAGCCTCCCTCGGGACCTATATAAACAGATACGGATTTAATATCGGCGGGTATAAGGCTTTTAAGACTTTCGCCTCCGCCCTCGTAAAACAAAATTTTAAGTTGGGAGTCGTCCTTCTCCGCCGCCTGCTTTAAGCTGACCATAGGATTAACCTTGGGAACAATTCCTCTGCCGCTTTGCTGTGCCGCCTCAAGAGCAATTTTGCAGTACCTTGCGTTTTTCTTTGCCGCCGCCTTTTCGTCGGGACGGCTTACGCCTGTCTCTTATACACATCTCCGAGCCCACGAGACTAGGCATGATCT
>CALYNN010000011.1 GCA_945221685.1 uncultured Clostridia bacterium
TACACGCGTAAGATCGTCGGCAGCGTCAGATGTGTATAAGAGACAGAAATATACCCGAATATCCCGTTGCAAGCCTGAAAAAGTCACCCTGTACCTCAAAGGGATTACCCTCCTCGGTATTCCACTCATCAATGCTACTGTTAACGGCATAGGCAATAGGTAAAAAGTAGTTGTTTTCATAAACATCCGTATCGCCGTCATCAGAGGATAAGCAGTAGCCGTAAAGCGTTTCATCAGGCTTTGAGCCTGTACCCGAGTAAAGCAGATACTTAATTCCGAACATTAAATTATAAATAGGCGTTTGTGTATTATAGGTATAGCTGTTAATACGGTTACCAAACATTCCAAGGCTATATTGAAGCTGAGAATAATCCTCATATGCCATTGAAGAAAATACAGACATTCCGTTATATCCGTAATAGCAGGGGTCCATTCTTGTTTCAAGATAGCAAAGCTCTTCTCTATAAAATCCGTCGTCGTATTCTTTAAGCTTTTCCAATGCAGAAACGGTCGAGTCGTAGCTTGAGCTGTAATCCTCGTTTTCATAACTAATGTGGAATGAACGGGTGTCGCAAATAACAACCTCTGCAAAAACAAGCAAAAGGCACATTACACAGGAAATAAGCTTTTTAACCTTTCTCTGTCTAAGCACATACAGAAATCCGCACCAGAGAATTACAAATGCAATGCTCGAGTATATGCTCAATGCGTCAATTTTTGTTGTAGGAGATTTTTGAACAAGAATAATAAAGAAAAGCCATAAAATTCCTACATAGCAAATATCCTTTGTGTTAATGCCGTCAAGCTTTGAAAGACATTTACATCCGGCAGTAAGAATAAGAAAGCTATACATATATGAAAATCTAAAGGGCAGGTCATTTGGAAAATGAAAGGCATGCCATATAAAATTCATACAGTTATTGTTAAAGCTGAAAAGAAGCAGTAAAAGAACAAGAATATATGCAGCCTTTTCTTTAAGGCTGATTCTTTTGTTTATAACAAACAAAGGAAGCAGTATAACTGCAAGAATTCCCGAATATATATTAGGAAGAACATCCTCGCCGCTGCTTCTTATTGTAGTTTCAAGTCCTGCAAGGTGAGAGGTCAAAAAGTCAAATATATCAAAATACGCTTCAAAATTAGTCGGGAAGGTATCTGAGGTTGCTGACGAGGAACGAAGAATTATAAATACGGGAATTAAAGTAACTGCACACACGCAGGCGGCAAGAATACTGCCGAAGGCAAAACGAACCCCATTGTTTACGAGCTTGTTATTGTAAATTGCTTTAAGGGAATAACGATTTTTTTTCGTAAATGTAAGCTGCGGATTGATTTTTTCAGATAGCTTTGAGCTGATGGCGTAATAGAAGATAAAATAGATAACTGCAAAAATACAACACATAAAGCCCATATAGTAGCTTGAGAAAAACAGTAAAACCAAAGACGCACAGTAAAGACTAATACTCTTGCCGTTAATAATGTTTTCTATTCCAAGAGCGATAAGCGGAAGCAAAATCATAGCGTCCAGCCACATAACATTCCAATAATAAGCAAGCATATACGCGCTGAAAGCATAAAACACACCTAATGCGGCAGTTAAATAGTTATGCTTTTCCTGCGATCGGCTTAAGTAAAAGGTCAATGAGGCAGAGCTTAAAATACATTTAACAGACACTAAAAAGGTAATGGCATTAGCAATGTCCTTTTTGTCAAAAAGGAAAACAAGAGCGGAAAGAGGACTCGAAAGATAATTAAAGTAATTGCCTAAAAAGCTGCTTCCTCCGCCGGAATTCCAAGAATAGAAAAAGCTTTGATGATTAACCACTCTATCGTAAAGCTCTGCAAATAGCGGACCGTACTGATGGTATAAATCCATACGCATTACAGTATAATCTCCAAAGGGAAAGGCAGAGTATAGAATATATATTACAGAAATACAAAACGCAGCAAAAACGCCTGAAAGAAAAATATATCGGTTAAAATAAAACGCTTTATAAATCCTTGACTTTTTTACACTTTGAGCTTCGTAGTTGCAGTCAAAAAGCAAAATCCTGTCAAAAAAGTAGTTAAAGCCAACGCTCGAAGCAATAGCAATAAACCATACGAACGAATTCTCCATATCGAGGATATTGCCAAAGAGAAATTCGGAAAGCTTGTAAAAGCCGAAATTAACCGCACTTCTGAATATAAGCATAATTATTTGCTTTACATTTGACGACAATATGTTTTTATGAAACACAAATCTTTTTTCGAATAAGTACAATAATGCCTCTGCAATAACAAAAGCCGCGAGAACAGAAGCAGATGCGTTTAATCCTATAAACACCTTTAGAATTTGCTTAACGGCAGTAAAAATAAAAACGCAGACTGTTGCCGCAAAACAAAATGCGACAGTTTCTCCGTTAATAAGCTGATTTGTTTTTGTTTGTTCAGTACTACTGTATTTCATCGTTTAATCCACCTAATAACCCAACACAATATATTGATACTTATTATACTCATTATATTAACATATAAAAATGAAATCTTCAACTGCTTATTTGTTCTATTTGAAAAATGACAAGCATACCATTTACAGAGGTGATAACTTGAGGGAAATTAATTACTTTCTTGAAATCTTTACTCCGAACATAAGAAATCTTATTCTTTCAAATCCACCCTACATTATTGAAAAAATCACAGAGATCAGACTTAGAAAAAATAATCCTGTTGTGATATATATTGAAAACAGTCCTTATTTTATTTCAAATAACGGTCCGCTTATTTCAAATCCTAATGAAAACTGCTTTTTAATCAACAACGGTGATTTTGAACTAATTGTTGACCGACTTTGTAACAGCTCGTTTCATAACAATATAGAAACTATGCTAAACGGCTACATAACGGCGCAAAACGGTTCACGAGTTGGGTTATGCTCCTCGGCCGTTTACAAAAACGGAGTCCTTGCGAGCATAAAGGATATTTCATCATTAAACATTAGAATTGCAAAGGAATTTAAAAACTGTTCAAGAAATATCATAAATGAAATATATAAGGATAATTTGCCGAGTATCATAGTTGCCTCATTGCCGTCTATGGGCAAAACTACCTTTTTGCGTGATTTTGCAAGAATAATTTCAAGCGGCTACAAGGGAAAATATACAAAGACAGTTATAGTTGATGAAAGAAACGAAATAGCAGGTAATTTTGACACTGGAATAAATACAGATATTATCAGCGGATTTACAAAGGCAAAGGGTATTGAAGCGGCAATAAGAACAATGTCGCCGGAGATTATAATATGCGACGAAATCAGCACTCCCGACGAGCTTGAAAAAATCAGCTTCGGCTTTTCTTCCGGAGTTAAATTTGCTGTTTCCGTTCACTTAAAATCCGCCGAAAAAATAATGCCTGACAGTGTTGCGGCAAGGCTGATAGAAACCGGTGAATTTGAATATTTAATTATTTTAAAAAAATACACTCAGGAATATTTGGTTTACAACTTAACGGAGGAAAACAGTGAAGGTATTGGGAATTTTAATGATGATTTTCTTTTCCGCCTCTTTGGGAATTATAATAGCTGACTACAAAAAGAAGCAGTTGGGCTATATTGATATGCTGATTATAATTGCAGAAAAAGTGCTGATACTGCTTGAAAACACTTCACCCGATACAGAAAAAATAATGAAAATATTGATGGAAGACAAGAGGCTTAAAAATTTTGATTTTTCACTTGAAAATAAAACAATTCTTCTTGATGAGGCATACAAAGAAAAGGTGAGGGACTACTTTCAATCAATCGGCAAATATGACACCGATACACAAATCGGTATATCAAAGGAATTTTTATGCGATATAAGAAATCTAAAAGAAGAATATCAGCAAAGCTATAAAAGCCGCCGCAAGCTCTACTATGCTTTCGGACTGCTTTTCGGTGTGCTTTTTTCGGTGATTATTATTTAGGTGATATTTATGGATGTCGATTTTATTTTCAAAATAGCTGCAATAGGTATTATTGTTGCCATTCTCAATACTGTTTTAATCAGAAGCGGCAGAGAGGATCAGGCAATGCTCACTACACTTGCAGGCGTAATTGTTGTGCTTATGATGATTGTGCCCCAAATCAGTGATTTATTTTCAACCATGAAGTCGCTGTTTGATTTATGATAAAGATTTTTGCAGTTGTAATTATTTCTCTAACCGCAATCTTGTTTCTAAAAAACGCAGGCAGAGAATATTCAATATTTCTTTCCTTTGCAGTTGTAATATTTTTATTTGCTTATTCAGTAAATGATTTAAGCTCAATTTTGACGGAGATTATGGGAATTTCAGACGGAGTAGAAAATCTTACGCCATACATAAAGCTTTTAATAAAAATATTGGGAATTTCTCTTGCGGCTCAATTTACTTCCGATTTATGCAGAGATTGCGGAGAAAACGCTCTTGCCTCGCAAACGGAAATAATATCTAAAATTGTCATCCTTATTATGATAATACCATTGTTTAAAACTATGATTAATATTGTGACGGGATTGCTCAAATGAAAAGATTTTTAATTACATTAATTATCATTTTATTGATTCCCTTTACCGCTTTTGCGCAGGACAGCGAGTATGAGGGATATTTAGAAAGCTTTGACCTATCGGCATTTGAAAGCCTTGATGACGAAACAAGGGAATTTTTAGATGACCTGGGTATTACCGATTTTGATTACGAAAAAATCAGTCAAATTTCCGTTTCCGATATTTTTGAATACATTTTCGAAGTACTGACAAATAAAACTCAAGGACCTATTAAAGCAGGATTAACAGTAATATGCTTTGTAATCGTTTCGGCATTTTTCAGGTCATTCGGCAATGAAATAACAAAAAGTGATATGTCGTCGTTTTTTTCAACAGTTACCGCATTGGTTATTTCGGTTTTTAATGCAGTTAAGATTGCCGACTGTGTTAATCTCTGCTGCAGTACCGTAAGGCTTTGCTCAAATTTTGCATTTGCTTTTTTTCCTGCATTTTGTCTAATTGTTGCAACCTCAGGCGGAAGCGTTACCTCGTTTTCAGTAAACACAATGCTTCTTGCTCTTGCCCAGGGATTAAATTTTATTTCCGAAACGGTATTTGTTCCGCTGACAAATTGCTTTTTGGCTTTGGGAATTTGTTCAGGATTAAGGCAGGAGCTTAATATCGGCGGATTTATTCAGTTCTTTAAAAAGCTTATTACAATGTCAATTTCAACTCTGTCAGCAGTATTTGTTTCAATTTTATCGGTAAAAACAGCAGTTGCCTCAAAAACAGACGCACTCGGCTTAAGGTCAATAAGATTTGCCATAAACTCCGTTGTACCTGTTATAGGCAGTTCGATTAGCGAGGGACTGCTTTCTATCCAAAGCTATTCGGGCTTAATAAAAACGAGCGTAGGTATTGTCGGAATTATTGCCGTAGTATGTATTTTTCTTCCGTCGATAATTGAAATTGCATTGTGGCGAGGAATGCTTTTTGTTGCAAAAATGTGCGCGTCTGTTTTTGACGATACCGCACTTTCTAAAACCGTTGAAAGCTTTGGTGACGCGTTACTTATAATCAATGTAATCCTCATTTTATGTATGGTAACAACTGTTATTTCAATAGGTATTTTAATTGCTGCAAAAACGGGGTAATTAAATGGATTTTATAAAACATTGGACTTTAAATATATGCTTAACACTGATTATCGCAGTTATTTTTTCAGTGCTTTCACCAAAGGGTAATATGGGAAAATATTTTAAAATAGTAATTGCTCTGTTTGTAACAGTATCCTTTATTTATCCCATTGCCGAAGGTAATATTGATTTAAAGTCTGAATTTTCCTCACTTTACGGATTTGCGCAGGAGCAGGAAAACTATGAGGATACATATAAAAAGATTATTGAGAACCAAATAAAATCTTTGCTTGCGGAAAACGGTTATGAGTCCTGCCTTGTAAGCAGTAGGTTGAAAATTAATAATGAAGAAATTACGGTTGAAGAAATAAGCATTTCGGTGCCCGATAGCTATGATAGCGAAAAAATAAAAAACTTAATTTATAAAAAGCTCGGATTTGCAGTGCAGGTGAAGTATATTGGTGAATGATATTAAAAGTAAGCTTACTGATTTTTTTGCAAGCGAAAATAAAAAAGTAAAAATTGTAGTAATTATCGGAGCCTTGGGAATGATACTCATTTTGCTTTCAAGCCTCGGAGACGGAGCAAAGAAAGAAAATAAAAGCAGCGAAGCATTTGATTACTCATCGTATACGCAACAGCTTGAACATAAGCTAACAGAAATTATATCGCAAATTTCGGGAGTAGGTGAATGTAAGGTTATGGTTACGCTTGAAAATTCATCCGAAAATGTCTACGCAACCGACTCCGAAATAAGAAACGATGATAACACACTTAATCAAAAGGATGAATATGTTATATACGATTCGGGAAGCGGCGATTCTCCGGTTCTTATAAAAGAGTATTTTCCAAGGGTAATGGGTGTTACTGTTGTTTGCACAGGCGGTGACAACATAAAGGTCAGAGAAAAAATTATTGAAGCCGTTACGGCTATGTTTAACATATCAGCAAACAGAGTTTCTGTTTCAAAAATAAAATCATAAAGGTGATTAATATGAGCAAAAATAAAATTGAACAAAAAAATAACGAAAATGAAAAAGTTAATATCTTAACCGAGGAACAGATAAAAAAGAAAAAGCAGGCAAGAAAAACACGACTTGCAATATCTTGCTTTGTGCTCCTTCTTGCAGTAGGCGTAATGGGAAATTGGTATTGGGAAAACAGTGATATTTCCGCAAAGGTAAGCACAATTTCATCTGCTAAGGAAAAAATATTAGGCGAGGCAACCTTTGTAGACGCAACAACAGAGCAGGCAACAGAAAGCGAATACTTTTCACAGGCAAGAGTTGATAGACAATCGGCAAGAGACGAAAGCCTTGAAAAGCTTCAAAAGGTTATAGATTCTCAAACAGCTGACGCTAAAGCACAGAAAAGCGCTGAGGAAGGAATTGAAAGAATATCAAAAAACATATCTGCCGAAAATAAAATTGAAACTCTTGTAACTGCTAAAGGAGTTAAAAACTGCATTGCAGTTATTAATGAGGACGGTACAAAGGTTGATGTGATAGTAGATGTCGAGGAATTAAGTGATACTGTAATATTGCAGATAAAAGAAATAGCAGTTGCACAGTTAGGCTGCACCTACAGTGATGTTACAATAATTCAGTCAAATTAATCTTGTATATTTATTCACTATATGTTATAATAGGCTAAAACCAGGGAGGTAATAATTATGGAAATATCTTTAAAAAGCTCAATGGGCGAGCTTGTAATATCTGATGAGGTTATTTCTTCTATTGCAATTAATGCCGCAAAGGATGTTGACGGAGTATCCTCCTTCCATTCAGGCCCGGTAGATGTGGTAAACACAATTAAACAGGGCAGCCTTAAGGTTATGAGTCCCGTAAGATTAATTCAGGACGGCGATATTTTCAGCATCAGCATCTATATTAACCTAAAGCCCGGTGTCAATTTTCAAAATGTTGCAGTGGAGGTACAGTCAGTTGTTAAGGAAGCTGTACAGAATATGACGGGCAAGCTTGTAAATAAGGTAAATGTAATTGTTGCCGGTATTGATTTTAACACGCCTAAAAGCGCAGAAGAACCTTCTGAAACTGAAGAGTAACAAACAATGCCGGCAATCCTGTTTTTGTCGGCATTTTTTAACTAATTTTGTTAGGAGAATATATGAAAAGAAGTGAAATGAGAGAACAAGCCTTTTATCTTACCTTTGAGGGACTGTTTCCAAACGGAGATAATTTGGACGAGCTTATCGAGCTCTACAGCGAAAATGTTGAGAAAGTATGCAGCTACGCAAAGGAAGTTTTTGAAGGCATAAATAAAAACAGAAATAGTCTGCTCGAAATAGTAAATAAATTTTCAAATTCATGGAAAGCAGAGAGATTACCTAAAACCACTCTTGCAATATTGCTTGTGGCACTTTATGAGATTGATTATGTTGATTCTGTTCCGGAAAATGTTGCAATAAACGAGGCAGTTGAGCTTGCGAAAAAATTTGCAGGCAAGGAGGACGCCTCATTCATCAACGGTGTTTTGGGCGCGTATTCAAGGAGCAGGGAATAATGTATCTTGGATTTGATACAAGCAATTACACAACCTCCGTTGCGCTTTTTGACGGTAAGGAAATATACCAGCAAAAAAAGCTTCTGACGGTTAAATCGGGTGAACGCGGCTTAAGACAGAGTGACGCAGTTTTTCAGCATACGGTGAATTTACCTTTACTGCTCGAAAAAACAAATGTTAACTTTGACAAAATCAATGCCGTTGCAGTTAGTAGCAGACCGCGAAATATTGACGGAAGCTATATGCCCTGTTTTTTAGTTGGTGAAGCCAACGCAGTCAGCGTAAGCAGGTTTTGCAAAGCTCCTCTCTATAAGACCTCTCATCAAATCGGTCATATCTTAGCCGCTTTATATTCTGTTAACCGACTTGATTTGATAAAAGAAAAATTTATAGCATTTCATATCAGCGGAGGAACAACCGAAGCACTTTTTGTTACTCCCGACAATGATGAAATCATTAAAGCAGAAAGGGTAGCCCGCAGTACCGATTTGAAGGCAGGGCAGGCAATAGACAGGGCAGGAGTTATGATGGGCTTTGATTTTCCCTGCGGCAAAGAGCTTGACAGGCTTTCGCTTAATTCCAAAAGAGAATTTAAGATTAAGCCATCTATGAACGGAATGAACTGCTCACTTTCGGGAATTGAAAATAAAGCTAAGCAAATGCTTGAAAAAGGTGAATGCAGGGAGGATATTTCAAAGTTTGTTTTATCGTCTGTTTCAGCCGCTTTAGAGCAAATGACCGAAAAAATTTTAAACGAATACGGAAATCTTCCACTTGTTTTTGCAGGCGGAGTGATGTCCAATAATCTCATAAGAAAAAACATTACATCAAAATTTGAAGCGTATTTTGCTCAACCGGAATTCAGCTGCGATAATGCCGCCGGAATTGCAATTTATGCTTATTTGAAAGACAATAGATAAAATGAATGTTGTTACTGTAAGCCAAATTAATACATTTATTAAATCGCTTCTTGACGGCGAAAAACGACTTTTTAATATTTATATTGTCGGCGAAATCAGCAACTTTGTTTGCTATAACAGAAGCGGTCACATTTACCTCACCCTAAAGGATGATAAAAGCCAGATAAAAGCGGTAATGTTTTCTTCGCACGCCTCAAGGCTTAAGTTCACACCCGAAAACGGTATGAGGGTTATTTGCCGCGGACGAGTATCCTGCTACGAAAAAGACGGCTCCTATCAGCTTTATATCGAGGATATGCAACCGGACGGTGCAGGCGCCCTTGCCGTAGCATATGAACAGATTAAAAGCAAATTAGAGGCAGAGGGACTATTTGAGCAATCAATAAAGAAGCCATTACCGAAATATCCGAAAAAAATCGGTGTTGCAACATCTAATTCGGGCGCCGCAATAGAAGATATAAAAAATATAACAAAAAGGCGATTTCCGTTATGTGAGCTTGTAATTGTGCCGACTGTTGTTCAGGGTGAAAATGCCCCGACGGATATTATAAGCTCCCTTAAAATTCTCGACAGCATTGACGTTATTGATTTAATTATCGTCGGCAGAGGAGGCGGATCGGCAGAGGACCTTTGGGCATTTAACGATGAAAATGTTGTGAGAACAGTTGCCGGTTGCAATAAGCCTGTAATATCTGCCGTTGGTCACGAAACCGATTTTACGCTTTGTGATTTTGCCGCAGACTTAAGAGCTCCAACGCCCAGCGCCGCCGCAGAAATTGCCGTGCCTGATTCAAATGCAGAATTTTCACGTCTTAAAACAATCAGTGATGACTTAAGCCGTTTTCTTAAATTCAAGCTTGAAAACGAATTAATGAGATTTGATTCAGTGCTTAACAGCAGACTGTTTGAGTCAAGGGAATATTTTGATGATAAAGCCGAAATATTTAACGAGCTTTCACAGGATTTAGGCAAAGCATATGCTTCCGTAACAGATGCGAAAAAGCAAAAACTTTCTGCTATTGCAGGAAAGTTGAACGCGTTAAGTCCGCTTTCTGTTTTGGCAAGGGGATATTGCGCGGCTTCAGACTGTAACGGAAATGCAATAACCGATATTGAATCTTTAAATGTTGGTGACAGAATTTGTCTTACAATAAAAAACGGTAAGGCATACTGCACAGTTGACGAGGTAATATATGAATAATGAAAAAATGACTAATGAAGATATGACATATGAAAAGGCAATTTCTCGATTAGAGGAAATTGTTGCACTGCTTGAAAAAAACGAGGCAACCCTTGACGAAAGCATAAAGCTTTACGAGGAGGGGACAAGGCTTACTCTTTTCTGCAGTGAAAGGCTTGCTGAAGCACAGCAAAAAATAACAGAGCTTACCAAGGAGTAATTATGGACAAAATTACATTCAATAATATTTTGCGAAACGATGTCAGCCTAATAGAAAGAAACCTGCTTTCTTTTTTGCCTGAGGCCGACTGCGGTCAGTCTTCGGTGGTTGATGCTATGGAATATAGCTTATCAAACGGAGGCAAAAGGCTCAGACCGGTTCTTGCCCTCGAATTTGCAAGAGCCTGCGGCGGAGACAGAAACGAATGTCTGCCTCTTGCCTGTGCCGTGGAATTCATTCATACATATAGCTTAATTCACGATGATTTACCCTGTATGGATAATGACGATATGCGCAGGGGGAAGCCAAGCTGTCACAAGCAGTTTAATGAAGAAACGGCACTTCTTGCAGGTGATGCACTGCTCACTCACGCCTTTGATTTAATCGCGTCCTGTGATTTGGAAAGCGATAAAAAATGCGAGGCAGTCAGCCTGCTTGCGCAAAACAGCGGAGTAAACGGTATGCTGGGAGGTCAGGTAATTGACCTGATTTTCGAAAAAGCTTCACCAACCGTTAAAGACCTGCTTACTGTTTACAGAATGAAAACCGGTGCACTGATTTCTGCCGCCTGTCTTATGGGTTGTATTTCTGCAGGCGCTGACGAAAAGCAGATGGAGGCAGCATCGCAATTTGCATATTCCTTAGGAGTAGCATTTCAAATTCAGGATGATATACTTGATATAGTAGGAGATGAATCTGTTTTAGGTAAGCCTGTAGGATCCGACGCAGAAAATGAAAAATCTACTTATGCCACAATTGTCGGAATAGAAAAAGCAAAGGAAGATGTTAAAAGGCTTACAGATATTGCCATTAGCTCCCTTGACGCATTTGAAGACAGCAATTTTCTTAAGGAGCTTGCATTAAGCCTTATTAACAGAGACAGATAAAGAGATAATGTTATGTCTATTTTAGAAAGTATTAATTCTCCAAAGGATTTAAAAAAACTGAATATAGATGAGCTTGAGCAGCTTTGCTGTGAAATCAGAGAATTTATGATTGATACAGTTAGCAAAACAGGAGGTCATTTATCATCAAATTTAGGAGTTGTTGAGCTTACCGTTGCACTGCACAAGGTGTTTAACAGTCCTACAGATCAAATTGTTTTTGATGTGGGACATCAGTGTTACACTCATAAAATACTTACCGGCAGAAAAAATGAGTTCTCAACCTTAAGGCAGGAGGACGGAATCAGCGGCTTTACAAGACCTGTTGAAAGTGAACACGATATTTTCTCCTCAGGTCACAGCTCCACATCCGTTTCGGAATGTATCGGTCTTGCAAAAGCAAAGCAGATTAAAGGTGATAAAGGCAAGGTTATTGCGGTTATAGGCGACGGAGCGTTAACAGGAGGTCTTGCCTATGAGGCTCTTAACAACGCAGGAAATATCAACAGCAATCTTGTTGTTATATTAAATGATAACAATATGTCTATCAGTCCTAATGTAGGCTCAATGGCTAAAAATCTTACTACAATAAGAACATCACCGAAATATGTTACCTTTAAATCAAAGATTCAGCGTTGGCTTGCAAAAATTCCAAGAATAGGAAATCAAATCTGCAGAACATTTACTCTTATAAATACTAAAATCAGAAAGCGCGTTTATAACGCTACCTTCTTTGAAGACATGGGATTTAGGTATTACGGACCTATTGACGGTCATGATATTGACGCTTTAATAGATGTATTGAATGTTGCAAAGGCTCATAGCCATTCGGTCCTCATTCATATAAACACCGTTAAGGGCAAAGGATATGAGCCGGCTGAAAAAAATCCCACCTTATTCCATGGCATTGGCAAATTTGATAGAAAAACAGGTATTCCTGTAGGTGCTCAAAAGGTCTCAGCAAAAAACTTTTCGTCTGCATTTGGTGAAACAATGTGCAAATTTGCAGAAAAAGACAGTAGAATATGCTGTGTAACAGCCGCTATGGCAGAGGGCACAGGGCTTGTTGATTTTTCTAAAAAATATCCAAAGCGGTTTTTTGATGTCGGTATTGCAGAGCAGCACGCCGTTACCTTCTCAAGCGGACTTGCAAAAAACGGAATGGTGCCGGTTTTTGCAGTATATTCAACATTTTTACAGCGTTCCTATGACCAGCTTATTCACGATATTGCAATGCAAAATTTAAAGGTAGTATTGGCAATAGACAGGGCAGGCTTTGTCGGTGAGGACGGCGAAAGCCATCAAGGTATTTTTGATACAGCCTTTATAAATTCAGTTGTAGGAATGACAATTTTTGCACCCACATACTATGATGAGCTTGAAGCTATGTTTTACGACGGAATATACAAAACAAAGGGTGCGGTTGCAATCAGATACCCAAGAGGCAGTGAGCTTTTCAAACCCGACGGCTACCGCTATGACCACAAGCCGTACGAAATTTTCGGCAATGAGTCATCAAGGATTTGTATCGTAACATATGGCAGAGAATTTTCCAACTGTGCCGAGGCACTAAACGAGCTTGGCGATGTTATGCTTATAAAGCTAAATAAAATAAAGCCTATTGATTTATCTGTTATTGATTTGATAATAAATTGTTCTTCGGTGCTTTTCTTTGAAGAGGGTATTAAATCCGGTGGAATAGGTGAGAGCTTTGGAGATGCACTGCTTAAGTCACATTTCGTCGGCGAATACAAGCATATATGCGTCAACGACGAATTTGTTAAGCAGGCTCCTGTTTCCCGTCAAATGCAAAAATACGGACTTGATAAAGAGTCGGTGATTAAAGAGGTACAAAATGCCAAAGGCGAATAAAACACGACTTGATATTGCTTTGGTTGAAAGAGGTCTTGCTCCCAGCCGCGAAAAAGCGAAGGCTGTTATTATGTCGGGAATTGTTTTTGTAAACAATCAAAAATCCGACAAAGCAGGGAAAGAAGTAAAAGAGGATGACATTATTGAGGTAAGAGGAAGTACCTTAAAATATGTCAGCCGCGGAGGACTAAAGCTTGAAAAGGCAATGAATTCTTTTCCGATAAATCTGCAAAACAAAAAATGTATGGATGTTGGTGCTTCAACCGGTGGCTTTACCGATTGCATGCTTATGAACGGTGCAGAAAAGGTATATTCTGTTGATGTGGGCTACGGTCAGCTTGCCTGGAAGCTTCGCACCGATGAAAGAGTAATTAATCTTGAACGAACAAATTTCAGATATGTTACAAGCGAGCAAATTAAGGATAAAATTGATTTTGCATCGGTTGATGTTTCTTTCATTTCTCTTAAACACATACTACCTAATCTGAATTTGTTTTTAAATGATAACGGACAGGCTGTATGCCTAATTAAACCGCAGTTTGAGGCAGGCAGAGAAAAGGTAGGCAAAAAAGGCGTTGTAAGCGACCTAAATACTCATATTGAGGTTTGCGAAAAAATTATTGCCCTTTCCTGCGAAAACGGCTTTTCTGTTTTAGGGCTTGACTACTCACCCGTAAAAGGGCCTGAGGGCAATATTGAATATCTTATTTATTTACAAAAGACGGAAAATCCCGAAATTGCCAACGGTATAAGTGCTGAATTTATTGTTAAAAAATCCCACGAGGAATTGTTATGATTGTATCTGTTTTTCCGAATTTACTGAACAACGGCGTTGAAGAGCTTGCCGTGTCGGTATTTAAAGAGTTGAAAAAACTGAATATAGATATTTTGATAAGCGACTCATTTAAGCCGAAATTTCGTGAATATGCAAGCTATGATAACGATATTGCAGTTTACTCGAAATGCGATATTGCCATTGCTATCGGCGGTGACGGAACGACACTTAATGTTGCAAAAAATGCCGCATTGCACAACAAGCCGGTTTTGGGAATTAACGCCGGCAGACTCGGTTTTATGAGCGGTCTTGAAAAAAATGAGCTTCATCTGCTAAAACAGCTTGTCAAAGGTAAATATAAAATTGAAGAAAGAATGATGCTTAATGCAGAGGTTCTTGACTGCGAAAACGGAAACACGCTTTATAAGGGCGATTGCCTAAATGACGCAGTTATTTCGAGAGGAAACTTTGCAAGGCTTATTGATATAAACATTTCAAGTGCCGGCAGGGAGGTTATGAACCTTCGTGCAGACGGTGTTATTATTTCTACGCCAACAGGCTCAACTGCTTATTCATTGGCGGCAGGCGGACCTGTTGTAAGTCCAGATGCAGACTGTATAATAGCTACGCCCATATGCCCCCATTCACTTATGGACAGAAGCATTATTTTCTCGTCCGATAAACAGCTTATAGTCAAAATATCAAGCGATATTAACAATAAATCCGTATTGACTCTTGACGGTCAAAGCGGTATTGATTTAGATGAAAACAATATCGTAAGACTTTCCGCTTCAGGTATTAAGGCAAGGCTTATAAAGCTTAAGCCCGAAAACTTTTACGAAATACTTAATAGAAAGCTTATAGAGAGGAGAGCGTAATGAAAAAGAGGCGACACGCAAGAATTTTAGAACTTATAAATTCAAACGATATTGAAACTCAGGAGGAGCTTCAGGCATATCTTTTGAAAAACGGCTTCGAGGTAACTCAGGCTACTATTTCAAGAGACATAAAGGAATTGCGCCTTGTTAAAGAGCTTTCCGACAAGGGCAGATACATATATTCAACGGGAAAGAAATCTGCTTCAGACGCATTAAAAAGAACAGGCGGAATTTTTTCGGATTCAATTATTAAGGTTGACTATGCACTTAACACCGTTTGTATTAAGTGCTTTCCCGGTATGGCTGTTGCTGTTTGCACCGCCATCGACTCTATGGAATGGACCGGTGTTGTCGGAACTATATCCGGCGATGATACAATATTTGTTCTCTGCAAAACAGAGGATTTTGCAAAAATATTCACAATGAATATGGAGAAAATTTTAAATGTTAAGAACTCTTGATATTGAGAATATAGCTGTTATAGAAAAAACCACCGTTGATTTTACAGGCGGACTTAATGTTTTAACAGGTGAAACCGGCGCAGGAAAATCAATAATTGTTGATTCGATTAATGCAGTTTTGGGAGAGCGAACCTCAAGAGAATTAGTGCGCCACGGCGCCGAAAACGCTTATGTTATTGCTTCCTTTACAGACATATGCCCAACCGCTTGTAATAAGCTTTCCGAATTCGGCATAAACCCTGAAGATGACGGAACCTTGATTTTGTCAAGGGCAATATCTGCACAAGGTAAATCATCCTGCAAAATTAACGGCAAGCCTGCAACCGTTTCAATGCTAAAGGAAATAGGCTCCTTACTTGTAAATATCCACGGTCAGCACGACAGTCAGGAGCTTTTAAATCCCGACTGCCAATATAAATACATTGATATGCTTCTATCCGATAGCAAATCTCTTACCGAATACAAGAAAGCTTTTAGAGAGCTTATTACTGTACGAAGAAAATTAAAGAGCATTTCAGCTGAAGAGGACGAAAAAAAGCGCAAGCTTGAGCTTCTTGATTTTCAAATTAACGAGCTTGAAGCAGCTGATATTAAAATAGGAGAAAAAGAGGAGTTAACAAAAAAGCGCAATCTTATACAAAATAGCGAAGCACTTATTTCTGCGCTTAATTCTGCCTTGGCAGCACTTAACGGCGACGATGATGCTATGGGAGCAGAGGCGTTAATAAACAGTGCTGCAAATAATCTTTCCCGCTTTGACGAGGCTAAAAGCATTACTGACAGTCTACTTGCAATAAGCGATAAAGCAGAAGCAGCCAAAGACAGTATAACTGAATTTTTAGATAGCCTTGAATTTAATCCGCAGGAGCTTGAGCTTGTTGAGGACAGGCTTGATATGCTTTATAATTTTTCAGGTAAGTACGGTTCAACGGAAGCGGAAATGCTCGAGTATTTGGAAAACGCAAAAAAAGAGAGAAGCTTAATAATTAACAGCGAGGAAGAAATTGAAAGGCTTAGCAGCGAATATGAAATTCTTTTAAGCAGGGCAGTGGAGCTTGCAGACAGACTTTCGGTCGAGAGAAAGAAAACTGCCGATGATTTTGAAAAAAAGGTAAAAAGCGAGCTTGAATACCTTGATATGCCAAAGCTTCAGTTTAAGGTTACATTTGGTAAGGGCAATCTAACCTCTAATGGCTATGATGTTATTGAATTTCTTATATCAACAAACCCCGGTGAACCGCCAAAGCCTTTATCAAAAATTGCATCCGGCGGCGAGCTTTCAAGAATAATGCTTGCAATTAAGAACATTTTAGCGTACAATGATACAATCGGCACATTGATATTTGACGAAATTGATACAGGAGTAAGCGGCAGGGCAAGTCAAAAAATCGGACTTAAGCTGAAAGCCGTTTCAAAAAATACACAGGTTTTGTGCGTTACTCATTCGGCGCAGATTGCGTCTAATGCCGACACACATTTTCTTATCAAAAAAGAATTTTTAAAGGACAGAACCTTTACAAATGTTCTGCCCCTTGATTTTGAAGGAAGAAAGCATGAGCTTGCACGAATAATGGGCGGTTTGGAAATTACCGACTCATTACTGAAAAGCGCAGAGGAAATGCTTTCAAGCTGATTACATTACAAACAAAATTACTATGGAGGAAGAAAAATGGGAGTTTATGAAGAGCTTCAGGAAAGAGGTTTAATTGCACAGGTAACCGACGAAAACGAGGTCAGAGAGCTTGTTAACTGTCTCTTATACACATCTGACGCTGCCGACGATCTTACGCGTGTAGA
>CALYNN010000012.1 GCA_945221685.1 uncultured Clostridia bacterium
CCCCAATTATGACCTGTTTTATACGGTCTGCCGTTTTTATCCTTAATAAACCAATCCTTATGATTTTTGAAAAGCTTTGAAGACGGCACCGCCGCAAAGGGTGCAAGCCACAGACCTGCAATCATACCCTTTGAATGAATACTGTCGGCAATACTTTTCATTCCGCTTTTAAACTTTTTAGAATCGGTAATAAGCCAATCGCCGATTGCCTTTTGGTATCCGTCGTCAATTTGGAAGCAGTCCACCTTTGTGTCAAGTCTTGAAATACTGTCTAAATCACGGATAACATCATCCTCGGTTATACCGCCGTAATAGTTATACCAGGTTGTATAGCCGGTTCTCCTTTTGCTTTCCCTGCACACTACGCCCATCTGCTCAAAATAGCGGTCAAAGGCATTATTATATTCATCATTAATAACAGTTAAAGACAAAAGCTCTGTTTTTTCGCTGAAGGCTACGCCCTCAAGCTCTTTATCTATAAGCACGCAGTTATTATTTGCATCAAAGGTAATAACGGTGTAGCCGCTTCTTTCGCTTAATGAGCCAAATAAATCAACCGTGCTTCCTTTTCTTACATAGCCGTAGGACCAGCCGTAAAACACACCGCTTTGGCGGGGGAATTTATGAAAATGATTATCTCCCGACTTGCTCATACCAATATACTTAAGCGGTGATTTTGTAACTAAAAATTCAGTTAGTGCCGACTGCTCGCTCATTTTTTCATCAGGCGAATACTCAAGACTGTCGGTCCAGCTTTGATAGCCGTTTACAAAAATCTTATCCTCTTTGTTAAAGGTATATGGGTATTTAACGGTAAACTGCTGAATTTTAATTTCTGTTTTAGGATTAACAGCAACAAAAAGCTTATTTCCGTCCTGCTTAATTTCCAAGTCAAAATGCTGTGTTTTTGCAGATTTTGCAGTAAACTGACTGCCCTGTGCCTCATATTTAATCTTAAACGAATAATTCATAATTCCGCTCCTTTAATTGTTGTGTAATTAGGAAAAGGTTACGCACTCTTGGCTCTCCTGTCCCCAACTGTCAACGGCGTAAATTTCGTAGGTATGGCTATTGCCGTCATTGCCGTCTATCTCAATTTTAACAGTTTTATTCATATTGTCAATTCCGTTATAGAAATTGCTGAAATAATATTTTGTTTAAGTGTATTATGCTCTCATTATAGCTACTTGTCAATGAGCATAAAAAAGAGCACCCGAGGTGCTCCTTTAAAATGTATATAAGTCTTTATTTACTTTTGGTTTTGATTATTGCGGCAATCCAATAGTAAAAGGGTATTATAATATAAAGCAGGCAGGCATATGCCCACTCCCTTGTTGTTACTCCCAAAATCAGATACAGGGTAACAACAGCCTCAGGCACAGGAAGCAAAAGCGCAAAAAGCTTTTTACTGTTTGCCTTGCAGGCTATTGCAAATCTGTAATAAATCGGAATTGTCATAAATATAATCCACAGCGGATGCCATATTTTAAAAATCATTGAAAGCGCCACATATACTGTTACAACAATAAGCGGAAAAGGAAAAACAAAAAGTGCTTTTGCGGCTTTGGGATAAAGTCCCATATCGTTTAACTTTGAAAAATACATTTTAAATTTTTCCGTAATGCTCTTTTTCGTCTGTTGCTTTTCCGACGCCGTTTGGTTGCCGTTGGGCAAATTGCTTTGTGTTGTTGAATTCATAATTATTACCTCCTTTGTTATGGCTTCATTTTACCCCTTTAGCCGTTTGCTCACAATAAACTCGGCTTTACAGGGGGTTTACATCTGCCGCAACCGACGGTTGCAAATTGGAAATAATCAAATAAATTCAGATAAACATTGTATAATATTTGACAGGTATGCTATAATAGTTTTAAATTATCAACAATCTTATGAAAGGAGAAATAAAAATGGCGGAAATTACTCTAACTGCAAAAAATTTTGAAACCGAGGTTCTCAATTCCGACAAGCCTGTACTTGTGGATTTTTGGGCTGTATGGTGCGGTCCCTGTCAAATGGTTAGCCCCGTTGTTAAAGAAATTGCCGAGGAATACGCAAATCAAATTAAAGTCGGCAAGGTAAATGTTGACGAGGAGCCGGAGCTGGCGGCGGCATTCGGAATTGAAAGCATACCGACTCTTATGGTATTTAAAAACGGCAAGGCGGTTAATATGGCGGTAGGCTATCGCGACAGGGCGCAGATTATTGAAATGCTTTAACAAAAACATTACACAAATATAACAACAATATAACGGTACAATTATTGACAGTCATTTTTACGAATGATAAAATAACATTGAACCGCACAGGACGCTGAGCAGAAATCATATGCTTGTGCGTCCTTATTTTTATGCAAATTGCGGCTACCCTTATCAACAAAAGCGCAAAAAATCTCGGCACAGATAAAAGAGTCTGCGCCGAGATTTTTATTTTTCACCGAAAGCTATTCATCAATATTTTCAGTGCCGCCTTCTATTGAAGCAAGGGCCTCCTGCTCAAGCTTTTTGGTAAAGCGCTGATAGAAGAAGGAAATTATTATAAGCACTGCGCCGAAGCCAAAGTAGGCTCCGATTTTCCACCCTGTATCAAGGGCGCGGGTATCAACAAAGCACAGCTTTGCCAGCGCCGCAAGTATCAGCACAAGCCCACCGGTTCTGACAACGGTGTAGCGCTTTTTAAAGCCGATAACAAGCAAAATACAAGCGGCTGCAATATACAATGCGCTGATAATAACATTTGAAAATTTAACATTAAACTGCCCCATAAGCACAGCGGTAATAAGAGCCATTGCAGATACGGAAATAACCGCCGTATATATCCACACGGGAAGACGATAATGCACAAGCAATCTGTTAACCGCAATGGAAACAAGCACAAGAGAAAGAACATTTACCGCAAGCAGTAAAATCAAATTCATAACGGTAATCCACTGAACCTTTACCGCTTGGCCGTAATAAAGAGTAATTTCGTTATATTTACTGTAAATATCCACACCGGCAAAGGTCAGCACAAGCATTGCAATTCTAAACACAAGTGCAGTTAAATCGGTTACGCCGTTTTTCAATGCTCCGCATCTGATAAACAGCGAAGCTGCCGCAAGGATTAGAGCATATACCGCATAATCGGTAAATTCGCTGAAATACTTTACAAACGGAAGCTGAAGCGCATATCGGTAAATATATATCAAATAAGCAACAGTCACTACCGCCATTACTGCTTCAAGTATAAGATAGACCGGTTTGTTCTCTCCTCCGTGAGAAAGAGCAAAATGAGTGTAAAGCCAAAAGGCAACAAGCATAACCGTAAAAGTAACGAGAGAAAGAATGGAAAACATTTCGCAGGAGTAATAATCGCAAACAAAGGCATATAGCACGCCGGACGCAATCATACATACAAAGCCGATAATTTCAAATATCCTCTTACGCTTACAGTTGGCTGCAATGGCAATAATAGCGCCCTCTGCCACCCAAGCAGCAGCCGCAGGCTTCCAGCCGAATACAAGAGGAGCTATTGATAGCGATAAAACGAATATTACACTGTAAAGCACTGCGCTCAAAGCAGAGTCTGCAGTTGATTTGCGTGTCTTAGGAAGCTTTGATACCAGCAAGGCATAAAGCAGGGCAATAGCAAAGAAAACCGCGCCTGCCGCCTTGTTTCCGTCTGCCCTTTTGGCAAAGCAGTTGCTTATTGTTATTCCTACGGATACTGCGCCGGAAACACTGTTTAGTCCCATTAAAACGGTATCGGAAAGCTCAATTTCCTTTTTGCCGATAATCTTAACCGCAGGCATAAGAAGATAAATAGCAAAGGAAGCAACGGCAAATACCGCCGCAACGGCAGTTGCAAAGCCGAAGCCTGCCGAATCCTTAAGCACCCAGGCACATCTGGCAATACCTACTGTTGCCAAAATCTGAAAGCCGTAGCCTATATACTGTGCGGCATACCAACGCTTGTTGCGAGTCATTGCAAAAATGATTACTGCAAGCAGGCAGAAATAAACTGCCGAAACAGGCAAAAAGCTTTTATCTGCCGCCGCACTTCCGAAGCCAATCATATAGGTTGCCACCAATGGCAAATATCCTCCCACTGCGGCAAAGGCACAAACCACCTGATTTTTAAGCTGTGCCGACAGACCTATTGCCGCCGCGGTAACAGCCACGCAAAGCAAAAATGCAATTTCAACGCCGAACAAATCAAGGGCAAAATAGCCTGTTGCACAGGCGGCATAAAGCACCGCCACACCGCCGCTGATTAACACGGTTGAAAATACGGATTTTTCTTTTTTGTGAAGAAGCTCGCCTACGCCGATAAGAACAGCGCCCAAGGCAAAAATCATAAGCTCCTTAAATATATCGGGCAGGTGAACATAGGCAAACCGTCCCAAAGCAATAATGCCTATAATGAAAAGAAGAATACCTGCCTTGCTGAGCACATTTAGACCGATAAAGGATTCAAGGCTTTTCTGCTTAAGGGCAACACGCTTTTCCGTTTCGGTAAGCTCCTCGTTCATAAGAGCATTGCCTGTGGCATTGTTTGCCGAAAGCATTTCCTGATTTTCCTGCTGCGCTCTCCTTGAAATTTCTTCAAAGCGGCAGTTAATCTCGTTGTCAAGAGAGTCAATCTTTGAAAGCAAATCCGTGTATCCGTCGTTCGAAAAAGCCTCAATCCTTTCTCTCATTTGCTCAAGATTTTTAAGGCACCCGCGCTTATATTGCTTAAGTCTGCTTTCGGAAAGCAGTCCCTCCGTATAATAAATCTTTTCAAGCTCCCTTTGAGTTTTTGAAAAGACCATAAGCTTTTCGTTTGCCATTTTTGCAAAGAGCGACGCCTTTGCCGCTTCAAGCTGATTGCTTAAAGCCTTGTTGTCGCTATGAAGCCGTGCATTCTCCTGCTCCGTTTTTTGAAGCCTTTCCTTAAGCGCTTCGTTTTCGGCAATAACGGAGTCCTCGTCGATTTTATCTATTTCTTTTTTCAGTCCTGCAAGAAGCTCCTCCTGCTGAGTGATAAGACCTTCAATATATTCAGTATTCTTTCTCGACAAGATTTTTCAGCTCCTTTCCCAAAAGATAGGTTTCGGAATCCTCAAAGGAATAAATATAGTAATTTCCCTTATTATCCTTAAACAAGCTACCCAGCTTAATACAGCCTCCGATATCATATCCGTTATTTATGTAAATAACTACAGTCTGTGCATCTTCCGTCATATACTGCTTTGTTATTGCCTTGGCATTATCGGGCTTTGTGCGATTATCGTATATTTTGAAAAATTCTTTAATATCCTCACTGTCGTAAATTTCTCGGTCAATAAGCACCCAGTCGCCGTATATTAAGGTTTCCTCAAGGTCATAGTAATAGCCTGACTTAACCTCCTGCTCTCTTTCGGCAAGGATATTACTGTTGCATATATAAACATTCATAACATTTTCGGCCGAGAGCGTAATTCTGCCTTTCTTGCTGACATATATATATTCCCTGCCGTTTTTCGGAACGGTTAAAAAGTTGCTGTCCTTATCGCAATAGACGGTCAGCTCATGACTTTTTTTGTTTTCGTCATAAATTACAGCGTACCTCTTATCCTCGTTGTAATTGGAGTAATATAATTCCTGCTCCCAATCGTTTGCAGGATAAAATTCTTCACCGCCGAATTCAATATATGTATTGCTTTTGCCTACCGAGTCCACATTGCCGTTAAGCTTATCTCTGTCGGTAGGATTTGAAAGAGCAATCAGTATTGCGGCGGCGGCACACACAAGGCATACCGCAAAGCATATTAAAATAGTATTGCGTCTGCTTTTTTCCGCGCCCTTCAGCTTCATTGAAAGGCGTTTGTTTTCTTCCTCAAGGCTTTGAGCCTGCTTAATGCTTTCCTCTGCCTGAAGCGTTGCTTCGTCTGCGCCGCTGTCTGCCGTGTTAATATCAAGCCTTGTTCCCGTAAGAAGCTCGTTGGGACTGATTTCAAATATTTCCGCAAGCTTAATTACGGTTTTCATTTGAGGCATCGACTCCCCTGTTTCCCATTTTGAAACAGCCTTGTTAGATACGCCCAAAAGCTCGCCCAGTTCCTTTTGAGAAAGTGCTTTATCTTTTCTTAAATCTGTTATTCTTTTTGCAAATTCCTCATTGCCGTTCAAGAGTATCACTCCTTTCACTCTCATAATGCCATAAAGTATATCTAAAATCAATTCCCTAATTCTTAAACATTTATAAACAGGCAGTCTAATTTCGGTAGAATCGCCCCTATTAAGCGCATAATACGCAAAAAGCACGGCAAAAAATAATCTTCGCCGTGCCTTGTCCGTTAATCAAATTTTTCTTTGAGAAAATTCAGTCATTGAGAGATTTTGAAAGAGCGTCAACTGCCTTGGCTATTTCGGGAGAAAAATCAAGAAAGTAGCGTTTGGTTTCCCGTATATATCTGCGACGAAAATCCTCGTCGGTACAAAAGGCAGACTTAAGATTATGGAGCCTGTCCGCCGTTTTAACAACAAACGCCAGCTTGTTTTTCTTAATTTTTGAAACATATTCCTGCATATTGCAGGGCTTTGGCTTTGTTAAAAGTCTGACCGCGTCCAAAACCTCGCTGTTTGACAGCTCAAGGATTTCCGCTTCGGTAGCATCGGTATCCTCAAGCAAATCGTGAAACAAGGCAGTAACGCGGTACATATCTCCGTAGCCCCACTCCTCCACCGTTTTTGCAACGGCAACCGGATGAACAATATACGGCTCGCCGCCTATTCGTCTTTGACCTCTGTGCTTTTCCTCGGCAAAGCTTAACGCTTTTTCGTAGCTTAACTCTCTCATTAATTCTCCTTTGTAATCTCGTTGTAGGTTTTCATCAGGCGCATTGCCTGCTGACCTGCTCTGCCTTCATTTGAAACAGAGATATTAATAAACTCAACAATTTTTTCAAGGGGATAATTTTTATTAAGAAGCTCTGCCCTGCAAAGATACCGCAGTCCGATACTTGAGGGTAAAAGGTCGCGCTGTGAATTTTCGAGAGATTTTTCTGCAAGCTCAAAGGCGAGATCGCTGTTTTCCTCTACCATATTTTGCAGGTCGCCGATAGTATATTTTTCAAGATAGGTTAGCTGCTCAATATAGTTTTGAGGGTCTATTTCGCATATTTCGCAATTACAAATCGAAGCAATTTTTTCAACAAGCTCCTTCATCTGCTTATTTGCACGAATATATTCACGAAGGGATACCATATCTATCAGCACATCGCGCGCCTCGTTGTTTGCAATTTTACGCTTAATCTCCTGACTGTAGCTGCTGACGGTATCGCGGATATTTACAAATTGGTCATCGGCAATTTCAAGCAGACCTGCCACGCGAGAAAAGGCTCGTGTAATATTTTTCGGAACACCGAATTCGGATTTGTAGCCTAAATCATGGTTAATTGCCGCCCATGTATGCTGAAGAATCGAACGAATTTGTATTTCAAATTTTTTATCGGTAAGATTTTCGGCATAGGTTCCGTTATCGGGCAAGGAAACAATATAGTGAAGCGACAGATAGCCGAAGGAATCGGGATTATGCGACGCCCGTTTGTCTACCGTGTTTTTGCTGTCTATAACAAAAAGGCTCTGCATAAGCTCAGCCACCCTGTCAACATCGTCGGAAAAGTAGCATATTATTCTTGCGCCGAGAATATCGGTAACATCGTCAAGTGAGGAATACTTATCTCCCTTAAGCTCAAGCTTTCTTGCAAGACTGCCCTCCTCTTTTATACGGTGCTCAACTGCCATAACCCGTATTCCCGCATCGTTAAGAGAAATCTTTAGAAGATTTGAAACAATATTTCCAAGCTCGGCAAAATCTCTGCGCGAGGCATTATATTCCTCCATTATTGATTTGCATTTAGAATTCATATGCTCACCCCTTAAGCCGACTGATTTACTGTTTCGGCTTGCATATCCATTATAATAGATATTTTGCTTTGGTGCAACTAAAAACAAAATTTTATAATTTTTACATTTTTCTTTTTATTTTCACTCACATATGCTATTATGAAAAAGAACAGTAAGTATAAGAGAGGGAACGAATATGCTTAAAAAATCACTGCTTACAAAAACAGACGCAAGGGCAGATGAAAGCCAAATTTATATTTCAAACGGAATAAGAATTACATACCTGACCTCGCGGCTTTTAAGAGTTGAAGCAGGCTCCTTTACCGATTTGCCAAGCTATGCAGTTTGGTTTAGAAAATTCCCTGCAGGAGAAATGAAGGTTACCGAGGGCAAAAATGAGCTTACGGTGGAAACAAGCGACATTATTTTACATATAAAAGACAGTAAGCCCCACAGTGTATATTTTAAGGATACGAAAAAAACAGAGCTTTTTTCAAAGCAAAAAAATCTTAAGGGCACCTACCGTACTCTTGACGGCACCGTAGGCAGAGTTTCTTTAGGCGACGGCTTTATTACGGAAAACGGACTGTATCTTTTTGACGACAGCAAAAGCGTTTTGCTTGGTGAGGACGGACTTTTTGCGCCCCGAAGCAATAACGGCAGTGACTTCTATGTTTTTGCCTACGGAAAGGATTACCGAGAAACGCTTAGGGCTTTTTATTCCATAAGCTCGCCTACTCCGATTATTCCCCGATTTGCCCTTGGCGTTTGGTGGAGCAGATACCATGCCTACACTCAGCAGGAATATTTAGACCTAATGAAGCGTTTTAGAAAGGAAGACATTCCCATTACCGTTGCAACGGTGGATATGGATTGGCATTGGGTAAAGGACATTGACAAAAAATTCGGCGTTAAGTATAACGGCTGGACGGGTTACTCCTGGAACACGGAGCTTTTTCCCGACTACAGAGAATTTTTAAGGGAGCTTAAAGCCGATAATCTCCACATTACCCTTAATCTGCACCCTGCCGACGGCGTATTCTGCTACGAGGATATGTACGGCGAAATGGCAAAAGCAAACGGAATAAACCCCAACACAAAGGAGCAGGTAAAATTCAAATGCGGCAGCGACGCCTTTTGGAACAGCTACTTTGATATTCTTCATAAACCATACGAAAGAGAGGGCGTTGACTTTTGGTGGATTGACTGGCAACAGGGCAAAAAATCAGATGTTCAGGGACTTGATCCGCTGAAAGCACTTAACCACTACCACTATCTTGACAACGCAGAAAGCGGAGATATTCCGATGATACTGTCTCGCTACGGCGGTGCAGGCTCCCATCGTTATCCCTTAGGCTTTTCGGGCGATACGCAGATTAGCTGGAGGGTGCTTGATTTTCAGCCATACTTTACCGCCAATGCCGCCAACGCCGCTTACGGCTGGTGGAGTCACGACATCGGCGGTCATCACTTTGGATACCGCGACGACGATTTATATTTAAGATGGATTCAATTCGGTGTATTTTCTCCCATTCTCCGTTTGCACTCAACTGCCATTGAGCTGCTTGGCAAGGAGCCTTGGAAATACAGAGAGGATGTTTACAAAAGCGCAAAGCACTGGCTTCAATTCAGGCACAGGCTTATTCCCTATATTTTCTCTATGGACCATCGTTGTCACAAGGAGGGAATTGCCGTTTGCGAGCCAATGTATTATTCATATCCAAACGATAAAAATGCATACACCGTGCCAAATCAATATATGTTCGGCAGTGAGCTTATGGTTTGCCCCATTACCGCTCCACAGCACAAGGAGCTTGGAATGGGCAGTGTTAAGGCTTGGATACCCGACGGAATATATACCGATATATTTACAGGTCAAAAATACCACGGCGGGCAAACAATTACTCTTAACCGAGAGCTATATACAATTCCGGTGCTTGCCCCTGCCGGAGCAGTTATTCCCCTTTCAAATGACGGCGGCAACAACTGCGGCAACCCTGAAAATTTAGAGGCTTGGGTATATAAGGGAAGTCGCACCTTTACTATGTATGAGGACAACGGCAAAACCGATTTTGACAGTCACACGGCAAAAACCGTATTTGCCAACAGCCTTGACGAAGCCTCGGGCACAATCACTTTAAAAATCAGCACCTTCGGTGATACAGGCGTTATTCCTAAAAGCAGAAAATATACCATTCGCTTTAAAGACGCGGTTAGCGATGACATTACCGTTTCCTGCAAAGGCGCAAGGGTATATACAGACGAAAACGGCTGTGCCGTAGCTCAATTTGATTACAGCGACGACACAATAGAGATAACCGTTAAAAACGCAAAGGACATTCCCCTTGAGCCTCCCCGCGACAGAGTGATAAGCATTATGTCGCGCTGGCAGGAGGGTACAATGAAAAAGGCGAATATATACAAAGCATTTGAGGGAATTGAAGATACAAATTCTCTGTTTCGTGCCTTGCATAAGGCAAAGCTTCTGCCTAAACCTATATTCAACGCAATATACGAAGCCCTTTCCAACATATAGGCTTACAGTAAATAATCACCATATGTAAAATTATCCCCCGCACCGTTTGGCGTGGGGGATATTGTTCTATATTCTGTTAAGGTCTTCCACTCGAAACGGCAAAATAATTTTATAAATTCAATTTATCTTATAATTACGGTAGAAATGCTCATAGGCTCAAGGGTAATATTTTTGCCTATGGTATTACTTTCGCGAAGCTGATATTCCTGAGTTGTGGTAATTATACGCGCCGTGCCGAAATCAATATCGGGCGTTAAAATTCTTTTTCTTTTACTGTTATTGACTGCCACAAGAACCGTTTCTTTATTCGGTGCTTTAAAGGCAAACACGCTTAAGCCCATACTTTCTTTAAAGCCGATGTCAAGGCTGACACTTTGGGGAGGAATATATTTTGAATAATGCGCCATAGCGTAGTAACGCATTGCAACGGTGTAATCCGACCAATCGTCGCTTGCGGCAACAAAGCCGTCGCTGTAACACCTGCCGTTGCTGTGCACCGCCCTTTCGCGCTGATTTGCACATACCCACGCAGTCCAACTGTCTGCCCCGGAATATATCAAATCCTCGCCGATAATTCTTGCAGTAATAAGGGCGCCCTCTATTTGCGTAATATCGTGCCTGCAGGGAAGCTCACACCACTCGCTCATATCAAGCCGCGGTGCTTTAACATTTTTCCTTGCCCATTTGCCGAAGCTGATTTTGTTTTGCAAATCATTGTCGCTTCCGTAGGAGTGATATGCAAAGGCACCCAAATATTTCATAATCAAAGGCTCGGAGCTTAACAAACGGTAATACTCCTTTGTAAGCTCTGAAATATTTCCGCTTTCTGCTCCGTAAAGCAAAAGAGAGGAATTACGCCTTTCAAGCTCCTTTGCAAAGGCAAGGAAGCAATCCTTTACCTCTTGCGGCTCGTAATGACAGCCCTCCTGCCAAACATTATCGCCGCCCCATTTCCACTGCGGCTCGTTTATGGGACTTATATATTTTACGGGAAATCCCATTTTTATAAAATGCTCGGCAATATCAATTAAATATTTTGCAAAATCATCATAGCAGGCTTTATCAAGATTGGAAAAATGCTCTGTAAATCCGCCGCTTGTCTGCTTAGTGACTGTATGGGAATAATGGGGAGAATTTGCAAAGAAAATCAAAGTGTCAACATTACCTGTTTTAAGTGCCTCCTCCATAACTCTAACCGCCCTGCCGTCACGGCTGAAATCGTAGCTTCCGTCATCAAGCATAAAGGACTCAACTCGCCGCCAAGGGTTATCAATACGCAAATTGCCCTCCTGCCAGCCGCCGCCTGCATTATAGCGATAAATATTCATTTTAAGTCCGCTGTCACCGTAAAAAAGCTCTGCAAGCTCCTTTGCTTTTTCTTCGGGAACATATTGGCTCCACCAAGCTGCAGAGCCGCCGAAGCCCTTTAGGCTTTTTATTTTTTTTGCTTTTTTAAGATTAATTTTCATAATTACTGCCCTTTAATTATTTTTTCGAGTCTTTCGTTATCGGTGGCAAATCTTCGTTGGCTGACAAGTATTACAAGCTCGTCGCCCTCCTTCAGCACCGTATCGCCCTTTGGTGTAATTGAAACATTATCTCGCTCAATGCTTACCACAAGGCAATGCTTGCCCCAGTTAATATCCATTACCTTCTTTTTGCGCAGAGGACTGCCGATAGGGATAACATATGTTTTTAGTATTTTTTCATCTGTTTTTCTAAAGGCAGGCTCCTGATGCTTTGAATTAACAAGCCGTTCGAGCAATGCCTCATACATAGGACTGACGCCGATAAAGTCCGCCGTTGCATAGCTTATAAGGCTGACAACCGCCAAGGGCAGAAGATTATTCATATTGCCCGTCAGCTCAAATACCAAAACAGTACCGGTAATAGGTGCTCTGACTATTGCAGAGAAAAAGCCTGCCATTCCGAGAACAACAAATTCCTCCCACAGTCCTTCGCCTAAATTAAACTGATTTATTGCCACCGTGCCGATAATGGCCCCCAAATATGCGCCTAAAATACACAAGGGGTAAAGCGTTCCGCCGGGAGCCCCCGAAGCAAAGCAAATTGCACCGAACAGGAACTTTGCCGTTACAAGCACTAAAAGCACCGTAAGCTCCGGCTTTTCGCTTATCAGAAGCTCTGCCATCGAATGACCGCCGCAAAGAATTTGGGGCATTACCAGACCGACTGCCCCGCTGATAACAAATATTACAGGCATTTTTATGTAGTTGGGTATTTTCGTAATGCGCTTGTTTAAATCCTGAAGCTTTATCATAACAATATTGTAGAGCACTCCGCTGACACCGAGAATTACACCCATAAGTATCAGCATCCAATACTGCTTTAAGGGAATATTTGCCGTGTCGTAATTAAAGGTTGTGCTTTGACCGAAGAAAAGCTTTGAAATAAAATCGGCAGTTACGGTTGCAACAATGCCCATACACAATATGCTCTTATCAAAGGAACGGTGTATTTCCTCAAGCACAAACATTATACCTGCAAGAGGTGCGTTAAATGCCGCCGCCATTCCTGCACCTGCGCCGCAGCTTATCATACGAAGCTCCGTCGTTTTATCTGCCTTGGTAATACGGGCAACACCCTTTGCCGCCATACCGCCAAGCTGAACGCTGGGGCCCTCTCTGCCAAGAGACAGTCCGCAAAATACAGATACCGTTCCGCCTACAAGCTTGCCGAGAATTACCTGCCACCAATTTGAAGCAAGGTGGCCCTTTACCTCGCCGTTAATTTGCGGAATTCCGGAGCCTGCCGCCATAGGCACCCACTTGTTTATAAACGACACGAAAACCCCCAAAGCAATAAGCACCGAAAACCAAAGGGCAATTTTTACCGTACTGCCCTTGATTATATCAAGAGTCTTCATCAGTCCCGATTCTGCAAGTGAAAGCAAATATCTGTAAAGCACGGCAATAAGTCCTGCAACTATACCTGTTTCAAGTCCTCTTACAATAAGATAAAAGCTTTCCTTTCGGGTGTATTCAATTTTTCTAAATGTATTTTTTTCTTTTTGTTTCATCATTCTCCGCCGCTTTTCAATGTTTAAAAACATTATAGCACAATATTTTTTTATGTATATAGCTTTTTTTATTTTTACAAATAAAACCGACGGCTCAAAATGAACTGTCGGCTTTTAACATTAGATACCGTCTGCAGCTGATATGCTTTCATCATTTAACAAGCTTAGGCTGCAGTAATAATCTAAATCAGCTGTATTCAAATGATTCTTAAATATTGTTGCAATTTCTTATCTTGATACTTTTTCCCGAAAATTTGTTGTCTTTAAGCATAATACCGTCGGTATCCTTAGCGCTTATGCAATAGCCGTTGTATTTCTTAAAGGTGTTGCCTATTAGCTTAATGTTCTTATGTACCGCACCTGCATACACTCTGTTTTCCGGCTTGATGAGAATAGGCGTTTGACCGCAGTAATCAAAGGTGTTGTTCTCTATCGTAACATCCTTGCACATTCCGCTTTCGTACCAGCTTTTAGCGTCATCGGAAAGAAGAACACCGCTCATAGTTGTGCTGACAAAATGATTGTTTCGAACATTAACCCTGCCCCTTGTTGTAATCAGCAGACCTCTTGTAATAATCCTTGTCATAAAATTATTTTCAAAATCAAGATTAGGGCAGGCGCTTATATCCTCAATCACATATCCAACTCTTGCTTTATCCGTACTGCTGACTGTCAGCCTTATGTCATATTCATTAATAAGCTCCGATTTTTCAATAACTGCCGTACCCTCCTCGAGCAGAGTGTCGGTGTTGATATATGCGATAGTATCGCCCTCTCTCAGCGGATTATATCCGTGGGACTGTGGGTGCATAAATCGTACTTTAATCTGATTATCCTTAATATCCGTTATCTTAAAATGAACACCGTGAACATTTAAGCAGTCGTCACCTGCACCGTCAAAATAACTGTTTTTAATTGTTACATTGCCGCGGCACATACAAATTTGAATAAAATCGGCAACCGATGCCATCTTTCTTGCAGAATTCTTTTCGGGTGCAAATTCAATACTGTCAACAGTTATATTTTCGCTGTCCTGCGCCACAAGGGCAAGTGAATAATTAAATCTCTGCTTAATATTTTCAAGCCTTACATTTTCGCATTTATTTACAAATATTCCTGCAAACTGACGGCGAACATCAAAAAGATAATAGCAGTCATCAGTCTTAAATCTAAATGTATTGGGATATGTAACACGAATTTTGCGATTGCCCAAATTCCTAATCATCAAGGCGGAAAATAAGGGATGAGTTTCTCTTTTAATCTTGTCCGGCGTAGCTTTTCTAATGAGTCCGTTCCACCAAGAGCTATTCGCTTTGTTGTTAATAGCATAGCGGTAATCCTTTGCATAGATATATGCTTTACCGTCTACAAATTCATACTGCGTATCTCTGTCAATTTCAAAATCAACGCTGAAAAAGCCCTTACGCACAACCTTAAGCTCGTGCATATCGGGATGAGCGTGGCGAATTTCAATATTCTTAAGGGTGATATTTTTGCAGTTTTCCATTGCAATATTAGTCACCTTGCCGTCAATTATGAAAACGGAATTTCCGCCGTCAAAGGTGACATTATCAATGCCGCCGAAATAAAAAGGTACTGCGTTAAGATGTGGCGTTTCGTCCTTTGAAAACTCATTATCTCCAACAGTATTAGTGATATAAAGCATATATTTTTTACACTTTTCGCTGTCAATATAATATTTGCCTTTTTCAAAAACGACCGTCTTTTCCCCGTCAACCGTTTTAATGTAATCAACAAGCCTGATTAAATTTTCAGTTATATCTTCATTTGTTCGAATATCAAACTCGTGTGCATATACTGTTTTCATCTTTGCTCCATACACTTTTTATATAGCCCATTGTTATTTCGGTAGCAATTTCTTAAAAAACACAACAATAGCCTCCGTAAATCAGTGGTTATTATTGTCATAAAATTTCCTTTTTTTCAAAAAATTTTATTTGGCCTGCTTTGCCGCTTTAGTATCATTAATGGCTTTGAACAATGATAAATCGTTTGAATAAGGCAAATCGCAGTTCATATGCCATACCATTATACCGCCCAAGCCGCAGTCAACAGCAAAGGCAGTTTTATCTGAAATCATTTGTACCGAATTAATATATTGCGGTGCAGTCATGGGGTTTCCCGAAGCGTCAAAATCATTGAAATAAATCAAATTTGTATATCTGTCTAACTTGCCTTCAAACTGATTATAGCTGCCCCAATAAGCCAATCGGTTTGTCGGTCGGGAATAAAAGGGCACGCCCAAATCAAGCTGCTGCGCCTCAAAGCCGCCCTTAAGCATTTTGTTAATACCGTTTACGGTAACGGGGAAAATCGAATGATAGCCGTGAGCAGTAAACATATCGTAAAGCATTACCTCTGCACGGTCGATGATTTTAATTACATCTTCGTCAAATTGCAAATCCCAAGGCGCAATGGCAAGAGATATAAGCCTGTCGGGCATTTCGGCGTCTAATTTTCGTAAAAATGTATTAAGCTGTGTCCACTCGTTTTTGCTGTTGGGAAATTCATAATCTAAATCGAATCCGTCAAAATCGTATTTGTATATAAATTCCTTAATGCTTGATACAGTGTTATCAACATTTTCGGGGCTGAACATAGAAATAATATCTGCATTATCGTTTCCGTAGGGCATAGCAATATCGCACAAAACATTGATTTTTCTACTGCCGATTGCCTTGCGCAAAATTTTTACCCTATCTGCAAAAAACTGCTCATCGGTTTCGTTGCCGTCACCGTCAACAAAAAGAATATTGCCGTTTTTATCATACTTTGCCGTGCCGAATAAAATAATATCAGTTATACCGTTTAGCATAGAAAAATCGGTATCCTCACTGATGTCCCTTGCAACAAGATATGAGGTTACTCTCAAATCCTTTGCCTTGTCGCTCTTAATATTATAAACACCTATATCGTAAAGCTTAAAGCTGCCTGAGGCCTGATTTACAAAAATCCTTAAATATCTGTAACTAACATCACCTAAAAAGCAGGTGTGGCCGCCCTCTATGCAATCGCTTTGATACAAAAATTCGTAGTCCTTTTCCGCGTCGTTACTGCCGTAGATTTCAAACAGGGTAACCTTTTTTCCGTTTTCCTTAAGAACAACGGTGTTAAACGCCTTCGCTTCACCTAAATCTACTGTTACATATTGATTTTCTTCAGCCTTGCCCTTAAGCTTAAAGCTTTTCAGCAACTTGCCCTCGCTATCCGTTACCGAACAGCCTGCGGCTAAATTTTCATAGCCTGAATATGTATCCGTCATAATTTCCCTGCCGTTAGCACTGCATCCGGAAAATACCGAAGCAATCAGTATTACTGTCAACAGCAGTGCAATCCATTTGTTAAGCTTTTTCATTTTATATACTCTCCTTTACCGGTATAGAACTATTATAACACATAATAAATAAATTACAAACAAAAAACAATAGTTCTTGCACTTTAAGATTATAATGTGATATAATATTTTACGCGTAACTACATTTTGATTTTGAACGGAGAATAGACTTGTCGGTTTTATACGGAGTAACCTG
>CALYNN010000013.1 GCA_945221685.1 uncultured Clostridia bacterium
CGAGGTGGGTATAACCGTCAGCGTGGGTGGAAGCTTTAACAAAATGATTGCAAAGCTTGGCTCGGATTATAAAAAGCCGGATGCCGTAACCGTAATAACAAAAGAAAATTTTAAGGATTTTGTTTGGCGGTTGCCCTGTCGTGATTTGCTGATGATAGGCAGTGCAACGGAGAAGAAGCTGAAAAGCTACGGGATTTATACAATAGGGGATTTGGCAAATGCCGACGAAAAATTTATAAAAAATATTTTAGGCAAAAACGGTGAAATGCTTCAGGCATTTGCAAGAGGGCAGGATAATTCACCTGTTCGCCATATGGATTTGGCGCGTGAAATTAAAAGTATAGGCAATTCTACCACCACGCCGAGAGATTTGGTAAATAACAGCGATGTGAAAATAGTTTTTACCGTTCTTGCCGAAAGCGTTGCAAGAAGAATGAGGCAGGGAGGCTATAAGGGTACAACCCTTTCAATATCCGTGCGAAGCAGTAAGCTTGAATGCTTTACCCGTCAGTGCAGGCTTGCCGCTCCAACAAATGTAAGCAACGAGCTTATTGAAGCGGCTATGAAGCTTTTTACTGCAAATTATCACTGGGAAAATCCAATAAGAAGTCTGGGGATAAGCGTTACCGATTTTGATTATGATTATGTCTATCAGTACGATTTATCAAAAACCGTTCAGCAACGGGAAAAGCTTGAAAATTTAGAAAATGCAGTTGATCGCCTGAAAGACAGGTACGGAAATTTCTGCATACAAAAGGGCACGGCACTGATAGATACGGGTCTTTCTCATTTTAATCCCTTTGAGGAGCACACAATCCATCCTGTATCCTTGCTGTAGAATATGCAAATGAAAAAGCACTCCGATTTGGAGTGCTCTTTCGTAAAGGGGTAAAAATTATATGAAAACTAAGTCGTTGGTATATATAAAAAGGTTGAGAGCAAAATGTTCTGCAACCTTGTTGGCAAATTAAAGAAGGCTGTAGGGATTTGAATTTACGCTTATTCGGCGCCTTACGGTAAAGGGCGGGTTGCTGTTTTTTACAATTGCACCCCTTATCATAAAGAATGCTACATCCTTGCCTAACTTTTCGTAGTCAACATTAAATATTTTTGCCGAAGCATATTTGTTAAACAGATTAATCAGCGGTCCCATACATAAGGCGGTAATTACCGTACCTATTCCTATATTGTGAATTTTGCTGAAATCGCCGTCAAGCAATGCAGAAAAGCCGCCGCTGATTATGAGCCCTATAAGAATTACGGTAATATCTGTAAAAATTCTTACCCATTTGTGAGCAAGCTTAGTGCTTCTGCTGAGCATAAAGCCTAAGGCGTCATAGGGACCTACTCCTACATTTGCCGTAAAGAATAATGAACAGGCAAAGCACAGGGTAATTATACCTGCAATCAGAAGGGGGACTCTGACTGCCATAGTATAATTTTCTTTTACCATAGGCTCAATGAGCCTTTGGAAAAGCTCGCAGGTATATCCGCAGCCTACCATATTAAAGGCGGTGCCGATGCCTACCAACCCTCTGTGAGCAACGATAACAACATAAAGGAGAATAACAGCGTTAACAATAAGCTGATATGTGCCGAAGCCGATGCCCAATGTGCTTGCAATATTCATATTCATTGAAGTAAAGGGGTCAACACCGAAGCCGGATACCGAAAACAGAGCAATGCCGAAGCCCATAATGATAATGCTTATAAAGGAGAGAACGATTCGCTTTACCATATTGTGCTGTGAAAACATATCTTTAACATAACCGCATGCTTCACTCTTGATTTTTTCCATATTCGATGACCTCTTGCTATGTGTATTGTTCCCTCTCTTCGCACTACATTATAGACTGCATTTCTCAAAAATCAAGAGGTTTATGTTACTTTCTAACACTGTGTCATATTGCACAAAGAATTACTAAAACTTTTGTTGAATATGCACAAACAAAAAGCCGAGCAGTAATTTTAAATCACTGCCCGACCTGTAAAAAATATACACAAATTGTGTATATTATTAACGAAGAATGTGCTTAAGTCAAAAAAATTACTCCATCTGTTTTCCTAAAAACGCCGCGGCAACCTGTACCAGCTTGATATCGGTTTCGCTGGGAAGCCGTTGCTCCTCGTTTTCAATAAGGGCAACCGCTCCGCTTACATCTCCGCCGTATATAATAGGATAAACAACATTAGCCTTTCGGTTAAAGCCCTCAATGGCATTCATAGCGGGAACTAAGTCTGTTGCAATATGAACTGCCCTGTTTTCCATAAGCTCCTCCATACTCTTTGTAACTCGTCGCTCAAGAATTTCACGCTTGCTTATGCCTGACGCGGCTATTACATGGTCGTTATCCATAATGGCAACGGGCAATCCGCCGCTTTTGTGAAGCACCTCGGCGTATTGGTTTGCAAAATTTGAAAGCTCGCCAATAGGCGAATATTTTTTAAAAATAACTTCTCCCTCTGCGTCTGTAAATATTTCAAGCGGGTCGCCCTCCTTAATTCTGAATGAACGGCGAATTTCCTTTGGTATAACAATTCTTCCCAAATCGTCAATTCGTCTGACTATTCCTGTTGCTTTCATAAATACTCTCCCTTGTAAATTTTGATGTATTGTACTGTAATATTTTGCACCGACAGAGTTTTTATATACCAAACGATTGTTTCTATTTTTTGGAAATAAAAACTGTATTATTATAGTATAAAAACACATAAGCGTGAATATTTATGCATAATTATTGACAATGAGAAGCGATACTGTTATAATTATGAAAGCATCAACGAAGATGCAATTGGCAGGATTTGTATTTTTTTATAAATCCTGTTATGTTATTATCAAATAGCGTTTTGCAAATTGCCGTAACGCTATGTCATAAGAGAGGGCTAAAAATGACTTATTCAGAAAAGGTATTACACGACTTAAAAGAAAAGAATCCCAATCAGCCTGAATTTATTCAGGCGGCAACCGAGGTGCTTCAGGCGCTTGCTCCTATTGTTGATACAGACCCTAAGTACCAAAAGGTAGGCTTGCTTGAAAGGCTTGTTGAGCCTGAAAGGCAGATTATGTTCAGAGTCCCTTGGGTTGACGATAATGGCGAGGTTCATGTTAACCGCGGCTACCGTGTTCAGTTTAACTCGGCAATCGGTCCCTACAAGGGCGGCTTAAGACTTCATCCCAGCGTTAATTTGAGTATTATTAAGTTCCTTGGCTTTGAGCAGATTTTTAAAAACAGCTTAACAGGTCTGCCAATCGGCGGCGCAAAGGGCGGCTCCGATTTTGATCCAAAGGGCAAGAGTGATATGGAGGTTATGCGTTTCTGCCAGGCATTTATGAATGAGCTTTATAAGTATGTAGGCGCCGACGAGGATGTTCCTGCCGGCGATATAGGTACCGGTGCAAGAGAGGTTGGCTATCTCTACGGTCAGTACAAAAAGCTTACAAACCGTTCCGAAGGCGTGCTTACAGGTAAGGGACTCAGCTTCGGCGGCTCCCTTGCAAGAACAGAGGCTACCGGCTACGGTCTTGTATATATTACCGAGGAGCTTCTTAAGGACCACGGCAAAAATATTGCCGACGCAAGAGTTGCCGTTTCAGGCTCGGGTAATGTTGCCATATATGCAATGGAAAAGGCAACTCAGCTTGGCGCACACGTAATTTCCTGCTCCGACTCAAACGGCTATATCATTGATGAAAACGGTATAGATGTTGAGGCAGTTAAAAAGATTAAAGAGGTTGACCGCAAGAGAATTAAGGAATACCTTAACTATCATCCCGATGCTACTTACGGTGAAGGCTCAATTTGGGATGTAGTATCCTGCGATGTTGCACTTCCCTGCGCCACCCAAAATGAAATCAACAGGGAGAAGGCTGAAAGACTTGTTGATGTTGGCTGCTTTGCAGTTTGCGAGGGCGCAAATATGCCTACCGATAACGAGGCTATTGAAACATTTCTTAATAAGAAAATACTCTTTATACCGGGTAAAGCGTCCAACGCAGGCGGTGTTGCCACATCTGCTCTTGAAATGGGTCAGAACTCAATTCGTTCAAGCTGGACCTTTGATGAGGTTGACGCAAAGCTTAAGGGTATTATGATAAATATTTATTACCATATGAAAAATGCCTGCGAGCAGTATGACGCAGAGGATAATTTCGTTGTCGGCGCAAACATTGCCGGCTTTATGAAGGTTGCCGACGCTATGCTTGCACAGGGTATTGTATAATAAAAATCATAAATTATAATAAGATTGCCGTAGCTGTCAGCTTTTTGCCGACAGCTGCGGCTTTTGTTTTGCTTTTATAAATCCTGAAGGTCGGCGGCAGTAATATCGTTTTCCAAATTATCCCTCGCCAAATCAGTATCAATAACCGCATAAGCGTCTGAAATAGGCTTTTCCTTATACCTTGCACTGTGGGGCTTTGTGTGATATACCTTTAGCTCCGGTGCCTCTGTGCCTGCTATAATGGGATTTGCCTGTTGCTTTCCGCTTTTTGCTTTTCCTTGAATTTCGGGAACTGCCGCGGCTTCGTTTCTTGGCTGAGTATGAGTCCGCCGGGGACGCTTCATTCCTTTTTTTGCCATACCTGTATCACCTCAAAATAAGTTTGCCCACCGTATCATAATATATCCGTGAAATTAAACATTCGGCTTGGTGCTTTTTGCCTTTACTTTTGCACGGTACGGTAATATAATTTAGTTGGGAAAAATAAGGTAAGATTTTTACCGTAAGGAAAAAACGGAGAATAATTATGTGGGCAGTATTTGCGTTCGTCTCTGCTTTTTTTGCAGGTGTTACCTCGATACTTGCAAAATGCGGAATTAAAAAAACAGACTCAACAGCCGCAACGGCAATACGCACCTGTATTGTTTTGGTTTTTTCGTGGATTACAGTATTTGTTGTCGGCTCTCAAGGCACAATCAGTCAGATAGATACGAAAACCCTGATTTTTTTGATTTTATCGGGTCTTGCCACAGGCGCGTCGTGGCTGTGCTATTTTAAAGCCTTGCAGACAGGTGATATTAATAAGGTCGTTGCAATAGATAAATCCGCAACGGTGCTGACCATTTTACTTGCCTTTATCTTTTTAGGCGAAAAAATAAGCCTTGCTAAAGGCGCGGCTGTTATAATGATTGCCGCAGGCACATATATGATGCTTCAAAAAAAAGAAAACGGCAAAAAAGCCAAGGGCAGAATGTGGGCGGTATATGCGTTTCTTTCGGCGGTGTTTGCAAGCCTAACTGCTATTTTGGGAAAAATCGGAATTACGGGAGTAGAGTCAAATTTGGGCACGGCAATACGCACCTGCGTGGTGTTGGTAATGGCGTGGACAGTTGTTTTTGCAACAGGCAAGAAAAACACATTAAAGGGCATAGACAAAAAGGAATTGCTTTTTATTTGCCTTTCCGGTATTGCCACGGGTGCGTCGTGGCTTTGCTACTACAAGGCACTTCAGGACGGACCTGCAAGCGTTGTTGTGCCTATAGATAAGCTGAGCATTTTGGTAACTGTTGCGTTTTCATTTTTTGTATTTAAGGAACGGCTTACTAAAAAAGCCGCCGCAGGACTTGCTTTTATAGTGGCGGGAACACTTCTTATGCTTGTTAAATAAAGTCGTATAATTTTCGCTTCCTTGACTAAAAAGGCATATTATATTATACTAAAAAGCGGTTAAGCAGGGCTTAAGCTTAAGCCGTAACCAAATTTCATATAACGGTGAATTTATGGCTATTTACGATATTGCCGGATTAAAGGTGGAAATCGTTAATCCAAAGGGCAGAACAAAAAAGCAGGCTTTGCCTTATCTCTCTAATGATGGCGACAAGAGAGTTGATATAAGAATAGATGTTGACGAAAAGCGCGTAGCAGCGGCAATGAAGGAGCATCCCGAGCTTGTGCAGGACGATTGGGAATATATGCTGACCGGCTCAGATTTTTATACCGAGCTGATTAATTTTGACGGCATACTGCTTCACTCCTCCTGTGTTGTTGTTGACGGCAAGGCCTATGCCTTTTCTGCCGACAGCGGAACGGGTAAATCCACCCACACTCAGCTTTGGCTTAAGCATTTCGGAAGCCGTGCTTATATTTTAAATGACGATAAGCCTGCCATTAGGCTTATTGACGGCAGGGTTTATGCCTGTGGCACTCCTTGGAGCGGAAAGTATGACTATTCAGTTCCGGAGGTTGTTGAGCTTGCCGGTATTTGCTTTTTGGAAAGAAGCGAAACAAATACAATAAAAAGGGCAGACACGGGCAAGGCTGTTTTTAATATATTTTCCCAAACGGTAAGAGCATTAAGCAGTGCAAAAATGGAAAAGCTTTTTGATGTGCTTGAGGAGCTTTTTGCAAAGGTTCCTCTTTATGAGTTCGGCTGTAATATCAGCGACGAGGCAGTGCTTACCTCATATAACGCAATGTGCGGCGAAGAAATCAAGTGAGCAATGGAAAAGTTTATGTTTGGGTTTTGTTAAATAAAGTTAAACCTTTGTAAAGCTTGTTTACATATTTTTTTGTTATGATAAAATAAAAATGCAATATAAATTCTTAGGAGAAAAGTATGGGTAAGGTAAAAAATTTTTTAGACAGTAAAATTGTCAAAACCGATGTCGGCGAGGAAACATATTTAACCTGGCGCGAAACAATATCCTATGCCTTAGGCAGAGGCGCACAGGGTATGAATACCTCAATGACCAGCTCAAAGTATGTTAACTACTTTCTGACAAATGTGCTTTTCAAAAAGCTGAAGGACCCAATGGGTACTGCCTCAACAATCCGCCTTTTCTGCGGAATTTTTGATGCAATCAACGACCCTATAATGGGAATAATCGTTGATAAAACCCGAACAAAAGACGGTCAGATGCGCCCTTATATTAAATGGGCTCCGCTGTTTGTTTCAATAGTAATGATAATGTTTTTTGTTGGCAGTGCCGACGCTCCGCCTGTTTTTAACATTATTTATACTACCCTGCTTTTTGTTTTGCTTGATGTTACATACACCGCATTTGATATTCCTATGGGTGCTCTTGCATTTTCAATTACGCCAAACGGAATTGAGCGAACAAAGCTTTTCGGCGTCAGCTCCATTACCCGCTCGGTTGTAGGTGCACTTCCGCAGGTTTTTGTTGCCGGTGCCGCTTGGCTTCCTTATTTCAAAAACCATACACCCCAGGCTTATCTTACCTCTGCTATTATTTCCGCAATAGGTATTTTCTTCTTAACAAGGCTTACATACAAAAACACCACCGAAAGAGCTCACCACAGCTCCGATACTCCGTCTGTAAAAGAGTGCTTTTCTCTTTTGTTTAGGAACAGACCGCTTCTAATGCTGTTTTTATGCAACATATTCTTTGTGCTTTGCAAGGTTGCTGAGCAGGTCAGCTTCTACTTTGTTGCCGATTTGATGTTTAACCTTAAGTATAATGCCGTTATAGATGTTGTTAAATTCCCCGGCTTCCTGTTGGCAGGCGTTCTTGTTCCGAAAATTGTTGAAAAGTTAGGCGAAAAGGCAGATTCACGCAGATTTTATCAGGTTTGCTGTATCAGCGCAATTATTCTTCATGTGTTGTTTGCAGTGCTTTGCTTTAAAGGCTTACTGCAAAAGGAGGCAGGCCAATCGGTTACCCTGCTTACAGGCATAGTAGTAAGTGTTTTCACCTGTCTTACAACTATTCCTCTTGAGTTTAAAAACCTTATGCAAAAGGAAATGGAAGCCGAAACGGTTGACTATATTGAATGGAAAACAGGCAGACGAGTTGAGGGCATTATGCTTTCAATAATGAGCTTTACCGGCAAGATTGAAAACACCTTCTCTTCTTCAATCGGTCTTGCTATTTTAGGCTTTGTAGGCTATAAGAGCCATACCGAAGGCTCTCTTATCCAAAGCAGTGAAACAAACCTTACTCTGTTTTTCCTTACGACTCTGCTTCCTGCAATAGGCTACCTGCTTATGCTTGTACCTATGCACTTTTATAACATTACCGGCGACGGTCATCGCCAAATGATGAAGGAAATTCAGCAAAGAAATAATGATGATGAGGTAAGCGAAACAGCTTAATAACAAAAAGCGCAAAAGCGGCGTGAACATTGTGTTCAAGCCGCTTTGTTGATTTATATGCACTTCATCAGCCTTTGTTTATAACGGTTGCGCGGCTTCCCTTTGAGCCGTCCTTCTCAACAACAAGCTGTTTGTCAATTCTTTCCTTAAGCTGAGGCACATGAGAGATTATGCCGACAAGTCTGTTGCCGCCTAAGCCTGAAAGCGCCTTTATAGCCTGCTCCAGCGAGTCATCGTCAAGGGAGCCGAAGCCCTCGTCAACAAACATTGTTTCAAGCTTTATGCCTCCTGCCGAGGACTGAACCTCGTCGGAAAGACCTAATGCAAGTGACAGGGAAGCCTTAAAGGACTCGCCGCCCGACAGGGTTTTAATGCTCCGCTGAGTGCCGTTGTAGTGGTCGATAACATCAAGCTCAAGTCCGCTTTGGCTTCTGTTGTTTTCAGCCTGCGTTTTTCTTATAAGCTCGTATTGTCCGTCGGACATTACCATAAACCGAGTGTTTGCCTTTTGAATTATTGAGTCGAAAAAGCTCATTTGCACATAGGTTTCAAGCATTATTTTTTCCTTACCGCTAACGGCACCGTTGGCGGTTTTATTTATTGCCTCCATCCAGCCGAGCTTTTTTTCAAGCTCTGTTAATTTGTCGTTTCCGGCGGAAATATTATCGTAAATACGGCTGTTTGAAAGGTATCTTGCCGCGATTTCCTGCCGCTGATGAGTAAGCTCCTGAAGCTGTGAATTTGCTTTTTCAATATCTGCCGACAGCTTTTCGGCGTCGGTATCGGGAGCGCTTTTTAACTGCTCCTCCAGCGCCTGTTGTCTGCCTGTCAGCTCCGTAAGTGCAGAGCCTGCGCGGTTGAACTGATTGCGGCTTTTTTCAAGAGCGTCGGTTTTTGATTTTATTTCCTCCTCAATTATAGAAATTTTCTTTTTCAGCTCGTCCTTTGAGTTGAATTCCAAAGCCTCGGTAAGTTCCTTAATTTCATTTTCAAGTGCCACTGCCTCTGTCTGAATTGAGGCAAGCCTTGTGCGACAGAGAGCAATATTGTCCTGCGCCGCGGCGAGTGCCTCCTCCTGCTTGGGAAGATTGCCTTCAAGGCTTTTCTTTTTTGTAAGCAGGCTTCTTTTTTCTGTAAGCCTTTTGTTGTTTTGTTCAGCTTGCAGATTAAGGCCGCTTTTTTCCTTTTCAAGTGTGACTGCTGAGTCGTTAATGCTTTTGGTACCGAAATACGCCTGTATGTCCTTTTCAATCTGCTCCTGTGTGCTTTGCAGCTCTCCGTTTAAACGGCTTGCGTATTCACTGGCCTTAATTGCGGCGCCGTGGGCGGCTTCTGCCTTTTGCTTTGCCTTTTCAAGCTCCTCCTTATTCGGCGGTGCTTCAACCGGCGATGCAGGCGACGGGTGTTGAGTAGAGCCGCAGACGGGGCAGGGGACTCCTGCCTTAAGAGAAGCCGATAGCACTCCTGCCTGACTGTCAAGATAAAGCTTGTTTAAATCGTCGTAGCCTGCTTTTATACTGCCGTACCGCTGAGAAAGCTCCGTATAATTTTGCCGTGCAATAATAATATTATCATTCAGTGCTTGAAGCCTTTTTCTGCTTTCAAATATTTTATTTAATTTTTCCTGCTTAATAGTAAGCTGTTGAGCTTCTCCCTGAAGCTGTGCAATTTCCTCTTCAACATTGCCTATCGCCTCAAGCTCTTTTTTTAGCTTGCCGATGTTTTTTGAAGCGTTTTCTTTTGCTTGCGACTGTGCTTCTTCCCTGTCCTTCCACTGCTTTTGTTCCGCTTTTCTTTGGGCAAGAGTTGATTTTGCATTTTCAAGGCGGTCATATTTGGGCAGTAGCAGGCAGAGCCTTTCTGCTTCTCGGCTTCTTTGGGCATTATCTGCCGCTGCTTTTTCTGCCGATTTTAATTGAGCCTTGGCGTCATCTGCCTGATTTTTAAGTTGAACAAGCCTTTCCTTGTTTTGCTCAAAGGTCTTGCGGGCGGCTTCAATTTGGTCAAATTCGCCTTTTTTCCTGTTTAATTCGTCGAGAGCCTTTGAAATTTCGTCGCGCTTTTTTGATATTTCCTTGCCCAGCGCTTCGTCTGCTTCAATTATTTTTTTCAGAAGAATTATTATTTCGCTTACGGTTTTTTCGTTTTCTTTTGCACGGCTCAGCTCCAAGGCAAGAGTATCGTTTTCGCGGCACTGAATATCGTTAACATACTGACCTATGCTTGCGTATGCCCCGTCGTATTCCCGTTCAATTGCAAGGGTGCGTTGCTTTAAGGTGCTTTGAATTTTTTCGTATATTTCTGTGCCGAAAATCTGCCTGAATATTTCCTTGCGCTTTTCGGTGCCAGCAAGAATAAGCTCCATAAAATCCCCTTGAGCTATCATTGCTATTTGGGAAAACTGTTTCTTGTTTACGCCGATTATGTCTGTAATTTTTTCGTTAACCTCTTTAGGCCTTGTAAGCACCTCGCCGTTTGGCAGTGTTAGCTCCGCCTGCTGTGGTTGCCTTGTGTAGCCGCCGCCGCGCTTTGACGGCCTGTCGTATTCGGGTGAGCGGTGAATAAAATATTCCTTACCGTCATATTCAAAGGTAAGCTCAACAAAGGTGGGGGTGTCGTCAGCCGCATACTTTGAGCGCATCATATTTACTGCGCGGCTTGCTCCGCTGAGCTCGCCGTAAAGGGCGTATATTATTGCGTCAAAAACAGTTGTTTTGCCTGCGCCCGTGTCGCCTGTAATAAGGTAAATTCCATTATTTCCCAGCAGAGAGAGGTCAAGCTCCTCTTTTCCTGCATAGGGACCGAAGGCGGACATTATAAGCTTTAGCGGTCTCATTAATCCTCCTCCTTTACTTCTTCAATAATTTTTGTTATATACTGCGTTTGAACATCGCTTAACGGACAGCCGTTTTGCTTTTCGTAAAGCTCTGCAAAATATTCAAGCTCCGATTTTTTCTCGGTGGCGTTGATTTCCTCGCAGGCGGCGGTTCGCCTGTTGCTGTAATCAAGCTTCATAAGATTGGGATATATTACGCGAAGCTTTGTAACGGCGTCGTAAATATCCTCCTCGTCGGTAAGAGTTATGCGGTAATAATCCTGCCTGTTAAGAGATTCATAAAAGCTTTTGCTTGTTATTATTTCGTAGCTTGAGCTGATTTCCTTAAAATCGCGCCTTGCCTCAAGGGGAAGAAGCTTAATATCAACATTTCCCTTTTCTTTAAGCTCAACAACGGTTATGGACTTTTTGTGGTTTGCCTCGGAAAAGGAATATTTAAGAGGCGTGCCGCAGTAGCGCACTGTCTCTCTGCCGACCCATTGAGGTGAGTGAATATGACCGAGAGCCACATAATCGATGCCGTCAAAAACATTTGCGTCAACATTATCTATGCCTCCTACAGATACCTCCTCGGAGTCACAGCGCACAGAGCCTGTAACAAATTGGTGGCAAACAAGAATGTTTCTTTCATTGGTATTTATGTGCATATTTTCTATTGCAATTCTTACGGCGTCGGTGTAGCTTTCTACCGCAATATCCTTAAATGCGGCGCGAACATCGGCAGGCTTTATGAAGGGGAGCATATATATGTTCAGCTTACCGTATTCGTCAGTAAGAGTGAAGGGGTGAATATTTCCGTCGTAGGCAGGAGAAATATAAATTCCCGATTCCGAGATTAATCTTGACGCAAAGGAAAGCCTTTGAGCGCTGTCGTGGTTGCCGCTGACGATAAATACCTTTAACTGCTTTTGCGAAAGGCTGAAAAGAAATTTATCAAAAAGCCTTACCGCTTCGGCGGAGGGTATGCTTTTGTCGTAAACATCACCTGCAATCAGCAGTGCGTCGGGTTTCTCGCTGTCTATTGCCTGAAGAATTTTCAGAATAATATATTCCTGCTCCTCAATCATTGAAAAGCCATTTACCTTTTTTCCGAAATGAAGGTCGGATAAATGAAAAATTTTCATATATGCACCTCGAATTGTGTTCTTAAATAAATTATATAATATATTAATATATTTTTCAACAAAACAAAAATCCCCGTGCAAAAATACACGGGGAGCCTATTGCTGTTTATAATCAGAAAATATGGAAACTTACTACCAATCCTGCAAATACAATGGATACCATAGAAAGCAGCTTAATAAGAATGTTGATGGAGGGACCGGAGGTGTCCTTAAACGGGTCGCCTACCGTGTCGCCGATAACGGCAGCCTTGTGCGCCTCGCTTCCCTTGCCGCCGTAATTTCCGCTTTCAATATGCTTTTTCGCATTATCCCAAGCTCCGCCGGAGTTTGCCATAAATATTGCCATTAAAAAGCCTGTTGCCGTTGCGCCTGCAAGCATACCGATAACGCCGTTGTAGCCTAAAACAAGTCCCGTAACAATAGGAGTTACTATTGCAAGGATAGTGGGCATTACCATTTCCTTAAGGCTTGCGCTTGTGCATATGTCAACGCAGCTTGCGTAGTCTGCGTCAGCCTCACCCTTCATAAGTCCCTTAATTTCCTTAAACTGCCGTCTTACCTCAACAACAATGCTTTGGGCGGCTCTGCCTACTGAATTCATAGTCAAAGCGGCAAAAACAAAGGGTAGGCAGGCACCGATAAACAGACCGATAAGCACCATAGGATTCATAATGCTGTCGTTAATATCTGCGTCTGCAACGCCGAGAGATTTAACCTTTGAAATATATGAAGCAATAAGGGCAAGCGCCGTAAGGGCGGCAGAGCCTATTGCAAAGCCCTTGCCGGTAGCGGCGGTGGTGTTGCCCAAGGAGTCAAGAGCGTCTGTTCTGTTTCTTACCTCAGGCTCAAGGGAAGCCATTTCGGCAATTCCGCCTGCGTTGTCGGCAATAGGACCGTAAGCGTCGGTGGCAAGGGTAATTCCCAAGGTGGAAAGCATACCTACCGCCGCAAGAGCAATGCCGTAAAGTCCCATATCACCGTTGGCAAATCCGCCGGACGCACCAAAGGCAATAAGAATTGCAACGGCAACTATAATAACAGGCAATGCGGTGGAAAGCATACCTAAGCCTATGCCGCCAATCATAATTGTTGCCGAGCCGGTCAAAGCCTTAGCCGCAAGATTTTTTGTAGGCTTGTAATTGTCGGAGGTGAAATATTCTGTGAAAAATCCAATAAGCACTCCGGCAATAAGTCCTGCAAGAATTGCAAAGTAGAAGCCAATATGCTCCTTGCCGAAAACATAAAGCACAAGAGGCAGAGAGATAATTCCTATAAGCACGGCAGATGTGTTTGTACCTCTGCGAAGCGCCTTAAGCAGCTTTGACTGCTCGGTGCTTTCGCCTGTGCGAACAAGGAAGGAGCCGATAATAGAGGTTATAACGCCGATAGCGGCAAGCGCCATGGGAATTGCCATGGCCTTAAAATCGCCGAAAGCCACAACGCCTAACGCGCAGGCGGAAATAATTGAGCTTACATAGGATTCGTAAAGGTCTGCGCCCATACCTGCAACATCGCCAACATTATCGCCCACATTGTCGGCAATAACGGCAGGGTTTCTGGGATCGTCCTCGGGAATATCCGCTTCAACCTTGCCTACTAAATCTGCGCCTACATCGGCGGCCTTTGTGTATATACCGCCGCCTACACGGGCAAACAACGCCATAGAGGAGGCGCCCATACCAAAGGTAAGCATAGCAGAGGTGATTTCCGCCGCACCAAGCTTAAAGCCCAGCTTAAGAATGAAAAACCAAATAGATATATCAAGCAATCCAAGACCTACCACTGTAAATCCCATTACAGAGCCGGCGGAAAAGGCAATAGTAAGTCCCTTGTTAAGACTTTTCCTGCAGGCGTTTGCAGTTCTTGCATTTGCACGGGTTGCTATATTCATTCCGATATAGCCCGAAAGTCCGCTGAAAAATCCGCCTGTAATAAAGGCAAAGGGAACGAACCAGGTAAGAAGCCTGCATGCCGCCATTATACATAAAACAATAAACATACCGCCAAAGAATATAAGCAATATTTTGTATTGCCTTTTAAGATAGGCGGTAGCTCCGGAACGGATAGAGGAGCTGATTTTTTTCATTAAATCTGTGCCCTCGTCCTCCTTAAGCACCTTGTGCGCTCTTGTTGCGGCAAAAATAAGCGCAATAAGAGAGCCGATAAGAGTAAATAACGCTAAATAGTTTTCCATAAAACCACCCCAATCAAATTAAGTATTTACCCTATTTGATAATAATACAACAAAATAAAAAAGTCAATCAGTCGCAAAATAATAATGCCCTGAACTGCAAAATATATTAAACAGACAAAAGCATATTACTGTTGCTTTTTTTAGGCAAATTTGGTATATTTCTATATAAGAAAAGAAAGGGACTTGTAAAAATGTTTGTAGATGTTGCTAAAATTAAAATAAAAGCAGGTGACGGCGGCGCAGGTGCGGTTGCCTTTCACCGTGAAAAATATGTTGCAGCAGGCGGTCCCGACGGCGGCGACGGCGGCAAGGGCGGCGACATTGTTTTTGTTGTTGACGATAACCTTGCAACCCTTGCGGATTTTCGCTATAAGCGCAAGTATGCCGCAAAAAACGGTGAAAACGGCAGAGGCTCCCGTCAGTACGGTAAAAAGGCTCCCGACTTGGAAATTAAGGTGCCGAGAGGTACGGTAATTAAAGAGGCATCCACCGGTGCCGTTATGGCAGATATGAGTAAAAGAGAACGCTTTGTTGCCGCAAAGGGCGGCAAGGGAGGCTGGGGCAATATTCACTTTGCCACGCCCACAAGGCAGGTGCCTCGCTTTGCAAAGCCCGGTATGCCCGGCGAGGAGTGGGAGGTTATTCTTGAGCTTAAGCTTCTTGCAGATGTGGGACTTATCGGTTATCCAAGCGTGGGAAAATCAAGTCTTATTTCGGTAGTAAGTCAGGCAAAGCCAAAGATTGCCGATTATCATTTTACTACCCTTGTGCCGAATTTAGGGGTAGTGTATATGGGCGAGGGAAGCTCCTTTGTTATTGCCGATATTCCCGGATTAATTGAGGGCGCCAGCGACGGCGTAGGACTCGGTCATCAATTTTTGCGCCATGTCGAAAGGTGCAGGCTTCTTGTTCATATAGTTGATGTCAGCGGTCATGAGGGCAGAAATCCCATTGAGGATTTTGATAAAATCAACGACGAGCTTGTTAAGTTTAATCCCGAGCTTGCCAAGCAGCCGCAGATTGTTGCGGGTAACAAAATAGATATGGCAGAGCCTGAGCAGATAGAGGAATTTAAAAGGTATGTTGAAGCAAAGGGCTGCGATTATTATTCAATCTGCGCGCCTATCTGCGAGGGAACACAGGAGCTTATGAACGCCGTGTGGAACAGGCTTCAGACTCTTCCGCCCATAAAGGAATACGACACCGAGGAAATTCCTCTTGAAGCACTAATTAAGGATGATAACGGATTTAAGATTACAGTTGAGGACGGCAATTATTATATCGTTGAAGCAAGCTGGTTCCCCAAGGTGCTTAAGGGCATTGATGTTGAGGATTACGAGGCACTTCAGTATATGCAGAGGGTGCTTGAAAAAAGCGGAGTGTTTGACGCTCTGCGTGAAAAAGGAATTCAGGAGGGCGATATCGTATCAATATACGATATTGAATTTGAGTATATACCGTAATGAGATTTATTGATAAGGATGTAAATGCAAAGCAGTTAAGTCCGCTGAATCTTGCTTTCATCGGCGACTGCATATATGAAATAATGGTTCGCGAAGCTCTTGTTGCCGACGCAAACAGACCTGTTAATGATTTGCATAGAGAAAGCGTGAGGTATGTGTCGGCAAAGGCGCAAACAGCGGCATTTGAAAAAATTAAGGATATGCTCACCGAGGAGGAGCTTTCTATATATAAAAGAGGCAGAAACGCAAAGGTTGGTCACTCGCCCAAAAGCGCCACCGAGGGCGAGTACCATTGCGCAACAGGTGTAGAAGCACTTTTCGGTTACCTTTATCTTACAGAGCAGACAGACAGAATTAAGGAATTATTTTCTGTAATTAATGCTTGACAATTAAAGGGTATTGTTATATAATAAATCACGCTGACGGGAGCATAGCTCAGCTGGGAGAGCATCTGCCTTACAAGCAGAGG
>CALYNN010000014.1 GCA_945221685.1 uncultured Clostridia bacterium
AAGACGGCATCCGAGATCATGCCTAGTGTCGTGGGATCGGAGATTTGTATAAGAGAAAGCTGTTCTGTTTGGAATAACCGACGGGTCCAAAAGATTCAGCCTCACATTTTCAGTTCTTCTTGAACTGCTCATATCTTTATCTCCTTATTATAGTGAATCAAAAAAATATAACGGCATATTCATTCTGTCTAATTCGGCAAAATGAAATTTATAGGCGTCCAAAGCCTCAAAGGGAATGCCCTCGCCTCCTGCCGAAAAGGGAACAAAGGGAGGTATATAGTTATTTATACGCCTGCAGACCTCAATGAAATTTTGTTTATCAAGCTTGGATACGCCGTTAATTACAAAGCGGTCATCTTCAGCTGTAAGGCTCAAATCATCGCTTACAGAGGTTATGGCATTTTCAAGCTCTCCCAAGGTGTAATCACCGAACTTAATTTTCATAAGCTCCTTTATTTTGGCAACCGCCTGTTCATCATCAAAATCGGTACCGTTTATCATAAACATATCAAGGATATTCCGTACCCTCGTAACCTTTCCTTTTTCCAAATATGCACTTGCCAAAATATCGTTAAGGAATGTGCAGGCCTTATCAAGCTCATTGCACACCGCCAGATACACTGCCTTGCTGTAAACGCTTCCGTCAATACTATGACCGAGATTTTCAAAAACAGCTTTCAGCCGTTCGCTTCTTTTTTCATCAAGCATCATAGAAATCCATCCTCGTTCCTACGCAAACAATTTTTTGGGAGCTGTCGCAGTAAACAATTCCGTTTCTGTCGAACAACGATGATATTTTGGCTTCAACCACTCCCTCAACTTCAAGTACCTTCGGCATTAAATCATCTATATAAAAGGGCTTTCCTATGCGGGTAATTTGCGATGTACCGCTGGCAATTTTAGCCAGCTTTTCTCGCATGGCCTCCATATCGGCGTTTGCTGACTTTCCTATTTTGTAAAAAATATCTATAAGCTTATTTTCAGCCTCATAAATCTCCACAGTCGATATAAACAACTCACTTATGGAAAGTGCCGCGGTAATTTCTTCCTTTTGCTCATCGGTAATACCGCCTGCCTTTGTGGAAACATAAACAATCAGCTTGCCGAATTCAGATGCCCTTGCAATATGACAATCGCTGACGAAATCAAGATTTAATACAATATTCTCAAGGAATTGAGGACTTACGCCGTTTGGATGATAGATAAGAAAATTTTTCAGTCGCCAACGAAGTGACTCATCATCCTCGGTATCATATCCGCCTGTAAACGGTTTTGAATTATAAGCCCTGGCAATTCCCGCCGGTGCATTAACCATAACAGATATTTCATATTTTGCCACATTATACTCCGCTCCCTCGGAAATTGCCTCTGCTTTAGCACAAGCGTACCTGCTGCCTGCGCTGATTACTCCATCTTCGGTTGTAACAAACTGAAGATACGGCCTTTCCCTGACAGAGCAAATAATTCCCTTATCAAAATTAATGTCTGTTTCGGCAACATCATTTAAAAAAAATACGATTTCTCCACTTGCCTTTTCGGCTTTTTTTCTCTCTAATCCCCGAAGCTCTGCAAGCTTGTCAAGATACTCTCCCTCGGCAGTTTGAACAAAGCTTTGATTTTTAACATATTCGCCGTAGCAATATAAGGCGTAAAGCTCCGCCGCAAAAGCCTCCATTAGCTTAGCATAAGCCGAGCCTTCCTGAAGCTTTTCCGTTGAATTCATTTCGTAGCAGACCTTCATATCGTTATAAATTTCCTGTGTTGTTTTACTCATAATTTAACGGTCACCTGCCCCTCCTCGTTATTTATCAGTATTGTAAATACTGCGGTGTTCTTTACTATTTCAGCAGATTTTACCATCACTCCGTCAATATCCTTTACTGCCTGCCTTGCAAAATCAAGTGCCTGCCTTTCCGTTATCTGCGAAGAATATTTTTTAAGCTGACTGCCGAAATTTTTGTTTGGATAAAATTCCCCTCTCGGACAACCGATAGCAGTTAAACAGCTTTCAAGAATTTCGTAAAGCTGCTCGTTTTCTTTTATTTTATCTGTCATTATTTTCACTGCCTTTCAAAGCAAAAATACCTAAAAAGCTCATAGTATCTTGCCTGATTTGTCTATTACTAAGCCGTTAATTTCAACGCTTCCGTCATTTTTCAAACGGATAAAGGCTCCGCTTGAGGATGAAATCATAATTTCCCCTAAAGGCAATCCGCTGTTATTCATTTTTACTCCCACTGCACACTGCTGACCGTCACATTTGGCAAGCAGCATATCATCACCCGTGGGTATTGAATAACTGTATCCATACGGGGAAAACACCTCTAAATTCCTTTCAATTCCGGTGGAAACGGCTTCAAGGGAGCCATTGTCGTTAAGCGTAACCCTACCCTTGCAGACAGGTGCTTCTTCCTGCACTCTGCTGATTTGACGGCTAATCCACATATGTATTCTCCTTTACATCTATTATTTTTCGAAGAGTAAGCCTTGTACGCTTTCCCCTGCTATCGCAGATATACCTTTTTTCAACTAAGGCATAGTCATTATATTCAGCCTCCTGCGAGCTATACGAAAAGCGCTGAAACAGGCTTTCATTTGCAAATCCCGAAACCACCGCCTCAATCAGCTTATATGAATCATAAGATTTTTTCAGCTTCTGCAAAACGGTGTAATCCCTCTGCCAATCGGCAAAGGACGCCAGATTAACATACTGTGATTTGTTGATTTTAACTGTGTCGGCATACTGCGCCTTTGTGTGAAACCCATATCCGTTTGAGCTTAGGCTCTTCTTAAAATTAATTTGAGTTATGGGCTCGCTTCTGTTAATTATGGATTTTAAAGAAAGTATTTTATATTCGTTTAAGCTTTTGCAATTTTCACTTAACTGCGGCAGGCATATTTCGTTATCGGGTGTAACCGTTATATTATATCCGGTACAAAAATAAACAAACTGATTTATTGCACCGTAACAGGAAACGCCCTGAGCTACCTGATACTTTTCACCGGTATATATGTTCGGCAATTTGCAGGTAAAGCCTAATGGCTGTGCACAGCTTAAGCATAGCTGCTTTGCCGACGGAGCACAGTATGTATACGGCTCTGCCTGATTATCAATAAGCAGACTTGCTGAAGAGCGGGCGTAAATATATATTTCAAAGCCATCCTTACCGATAGATGTGCGCTGACAATCGCACAAGCCGTTGAATATCTTTTTCTTTCCTTCATAAGCTCTTACCGCAACGATTTCTCCAAGCTCGCTTTCGGCTTTAAAATAAACATAAAGAGAGTCGCATGCCGCGTCTGACGACTGACTAAAGGAAAGCTCTGTAATTTTTTCAAGTGTTGTTACGCTGCCGTCAACAGCTTCAACCTCTACCTTCATTTAAGCTCCACCCTCTCTCCTTCGCTTATGTCAAACGGAGTGATAAAATTATTGCACTGCATAATATGCTCCGGTGTTACACAACACCTTTGGGCAATATCAAACACATTTTCACCGGCTTTGCAAACCGTATATTCAAGCTCAAACAAGCCCTTTGCCTCGGTGCAATTTTCCGTAAAACGCATTTCGTATGCAATAGCATCTCTGCCTGCGCATCGGTTAAAGCAAAAATATGTAAAAAATGCGTCCATAGGCGAAATTTCCGGAGCAAAAAGCCAGCCGGATTGCTTTTCGCGAAGAAGCTGCTGAAGCCTGTCGCAGCACTGCCTGCCCTCTTTTCCGTAAAGCTCGCCGCTGCATTTTACCGTTATGGGATTAACCGACACATTTTCAACTGCGCTTTTACCGTCATAAACAGGGGCGCAATGAATATTAGTATCGGTAACAAGCTCAATTTTTTTCGGATTAACGGGAAGCTCATAATCCTTGAATGTAAGATTCAAATTACTCGCCTCCCGAACTGCTGTCGTATCTTTTTTGGTCAAGCCTTATAATTTCACTGAGCTGCTCGGCAATATCAATATTTTCATTCATTTTATCAACCTCCGTTGCTGATTATACCGCTGAATGTAATAACGGCTTTAATCAAAACCGCCTGAATATTATTTCTGTATTCAGGCTTTTGCGCAGATATTGACGCGATATTATATTCATCAAGCGCGTCGCACATATCGCACAACAGGCGGCAGGCATAATCGCCGCCCAGCTTATTAGGCACATAAATATCTGCAAAAATGCTTAAATCACCGCACCTTTCGCTGTGCTCAAGCTGAGAGCTTTCTGCCTCCAAGTGATGTAATCCCACCGCTATTACGGGATATTCAAGCCTTGTTGGCTTTAATTGATAGGGAAAAGCACTGATGATTTTTACATTTTTAAGCTGCTGACAGCTTTTCAGTACCGTTTTCAGCTTCTCTATCTCTGTATCAATTCTCATCAAAATCCGCCTCCGTTATTCTTCTTAAAATAGCCGAATAGTAAATTGTTTCATCGTTTATTTTTACAGGATCCTTACATTTAAACTCATATCTAACGCCGTCATAAATCAGCAATGCTTCATCAGACAAATCGCAAATATTATGATTATACGGTCCCACATAAAGATAATAATCGGAATAAACCTCGCCAAGCTCTGTAAGCCTTTTTTCAAAGCGTGAATTTTTTCTCCTCCACAGCCTTGAAAGGCTGGCTTTAAATGGCATAGAATTCCAGCTGCCCTCCTGCAGATAAACCGTATTTCCTATTGTATCAAGCTGCCTTTTAACAATATTTGCTTCGTTCATATTACACCGCCCTAAAGGAAAATCCGCCGTCTGATAATAAGCCCGAGCATTCCTGCATTGCAATATTAAGCAGCAGCTTCAGCCGTTCGGCAGAGGATGCGTCCTTTGTAAAGGACACATCGCCTGCTGAAAATGACAGAATATCGCCGCTGTTTATTTCGGTAATCAGCGCAATTTTCATTGCGGCATAAACGGCGCAAAGATTGATTACGCGAACATCGTTTTCATCCTTTTCGTCCTTAAGCAAGGAATTGCCGTATTCTATTGCGCTGTTAATATCGGCACTGTACGCCTGAAGCTGTTCCTCACTTAGTCCCGAAACAGCCGAAACCTGTGCCGCTACGGAATTGTAATCTGTCATAATACCGCCTCTTTTTATTACTTAGACGATACAACCGCGCCGCCGTAAATCGGGGAGAAGCCTACGATGGTAGATATTGCGGCTCGCTCAATCTGTCTGTCGATAAGCTTATCGAATTCGGTAATTACTCCGCCTGCCTGAACGCGCTCAACAGCATTGTTTTTATCCATACCAACAAGAAGATTTTCGGAGCCGTCCAAATTAGGACAAAGAACCTCTGCACCGAAGGGGGTAATCATTTTGCCTGTGCCGTGGAAATCAAGACCTGCATTTGAGTCTCTCATTTCGGGAATCAAAAGCAGCTTAGCAACAATTTCCTTGCTTGCAATAAGAGTATTAAAATTAAACGGTGAAAGTATTTTCCACATTTCAACAAGTGTCGCATAGGAAATATTATTGTAATCAATATCTATAGTCTTTGCATCCGGCGAAGCGCCTAATGTTGCAAGAGCGTCAACAAACTGGTCGTTTGAAATTGTTTCGCCGATGTGCTTTAGCGCAATGGAAAACACATCGAGCTTTTGGTACTTAATAGCCTCATATGAAGCGCTGAGCATTCTGCCGTATTTCTTAAGAGGCGTAAGCTCGCTTTCAAGCACAATTTGGCAGTCCTCAAAAACACCGCCCTCCTCTACTTCGAGGAGAGAAAATTCCATTGAATCGGAAAACTTAATGCTTCTGTAATCAAGGCTGTCAATATCGGTAGTGGTTGCAATAACCTTTTCCACCTTGTCGTTGCGGTCCATACCGGTTTTTACTGCTCTGGAAATGTATTCCGGGAAAAGCACAGCCGCATCGGTTGTGCTGAAAAATTTTGAAATAGTGTCGGAATCTCTGCCTGAAACCTTAATGTCAAATCTTTTAAGCTGACGCTCGTAAGCGTCAAGTCCCTCAAGAGAGGTTCCTCTGTAGTTTTCCGACGGGTCTACAGACTCAAGGGCGTCGGTAAACGACTTGCCTGTGGTATAGAGTCCCTTTTCAAGTTTAATGTTATCAAAAGCCATAAATTTTTCCTCCTGATTTATATTTTAAATTGATTGTTTCCGGCTGTACTTCTTTCTGCCGGTTTAAGCTGGAGCGAAGCATTGCGCGACGCTCCTGCCTTAATGAAAGCCTTTTTGAATGACTTAAGCTCCGAGGTGGTCATAACCTGTGCAACGCCGCTGAAAACCTTAATGTCCATATCGGGCATTGCCTTTGCACAAAGTCCTACAACCTCGTCGGTAAGTGCCTTCTTGTATTCCTTACCCAGCTTTGCGTCCTCGTCAAGCTGCTCAATGTAGCTTGAAAGCTCCTGTGCCTGAAGCTTTGAAAGCACCACCTGATTTTCACAGCTTTTTAATGTTTCAACAATATTCTGCATAGAAATATCATCCTTTTCCGAATTAAATGATTTTGTTACTCCCGCTTCCCTTTGAGCCGGAACTGCAACGAAGCTGAACTCATAAGCGTCCTGAACATCGCTCAAAACAGAGTACGCAATTTTACCGTCGTAGCTTCTGCCGTTAATATGGCCGCAGGGATTTTTTCTTTTGTCACTGCCGCAAATTGAGCAAATGCTTTTTGCCACCGAGCATGAAACGGAAACCTCTTTTTTAATGCCTGCTTCTATCTCGGTAATAAGCGGCATATTCTCTTCTGTTTTAACCATATACGCCTTTGCCTTAAGCGAGTAAAAATCCTCGCCGTCGGCAGTCCTTTTGCCCTCTGCCTTTTCTACCCAGGTTTCAAAAATTCTTGCCTTTTGGTCAGCCGATTTCATCGAATGGTCGCTGATTCCTGTTTTGCCCGCAAACTGCGTGCAAAGCTGCTCAAGCGCCTCAAGAGAAAATTTTTCATAATCCCTGTCAATATCGTTATTGCAAAGGGCTACCGTAAAAGCATAAAGCATATCTCTGTCAAATTCGCTTCTTGTGTATGTATTGATTTTTTCCAAATCCTCATCGTTAAGCGACAGGCTTTTTTCAATAAAACCGTACATCAGTTCATTTCCTCCCATCTGATTTTTTCAGCCTGGGCAAGATATAGCTGTGCCTTTGCGCTGTCGCACTCGTCCTGAAGCGTTATATCATCCCATTCAATATCAAGCTCACAGCTTAAGCCGTTTAGCGCCAAATACATATTACCTATCTTTTTTATAACAGGGGTAAGAATTCGCCTGTACGACTCTAACTCCGTTGTAAGAATATCCGCCTGCTGAGTGCTCATTCTCTCGGTAGATGACCAGCTTAATCCAAGCATAAAGGGCGGAAGTCCTGTTTTTGCAACAATCTGCTCCATAAGCTGTCTTACGGGTATTTCGCTGTTAAGCATAACATTATCGGCGCCTATTACAGACACGCTTACATCACCTACGGCAACAAAATCCTTAACCGACTCACTGCTCATAGCATCGCTCCAAGCCTTTGCAACTGCATCGGCTCTTTGCTGTGCGTCTGTCATATCATCTCTGTCACCCGGCTTGCACACAACGGAATATCTTATATTCCCTGCGTGCTCCCAGTTTTCACCAACGGTGTTATAAATCTTCATAAGAATATCGCTGATAAACGGCAGACCCTGAAGCAGACTTGTACCGCAAAGCCTGCCCGGCTTGGGATTAAGCACGGAATAAAGAATAAGCTGGGGATTTGCAACCCTTTCACCATAATTATAAAGCTCAACATCAATATTGTTACTGCTGCGCTTTAGCTCAAGCTCCGATAGCTCACTGTTATAAAGCGCGTAAATTCCGCTTGAATCAAGAACTATTTCGCCTACGGCAGTACCGAAGGTCAAAAGCTGATTAAGGTAGTTTGAAACAAAGGCGCCTATTCCCTGCTGGGTTCCGCCAACATTTATTTCACTGAAAAAGCCGTTTATAGTTTTGTTTAAGGCTTCGTTTCCCGTTTCAAAGCTGAAGCCCTCGCAAAGCCTTACTATTTTGTTAAGCGCCGCATCTATAATCGGAACTGCTTCTCTTACTGCCTCGTAAACCCTTGCTTCACCGCTTAAGGGCATATACGAGGCAAGCTGATAATACGGGTGCTTTGCACCGGACGAGGTTTGAACAGCCAGCGCAGAAGCGGCTGAAGAGCCTTTCTTTTTTGAATTAAATAAGCCCAAAGCCTCATTTCCTTTCTATTGCAACAGACGCAAAAGGCGTGCCTGCGCCTTCTCTGTTCAGCACGGTTGAAACAAAATACCTTATGTCGTCCATTGCGTGGTCGTTTTCTTTTTTGGGGGCGTCTCTTTTTATACTGTTATCCCAGCGGTAAACGGAGAATTCCCGAATAGCGTCGGCACAACAGGGTGAAATATAAATTTCGCAGCCTTTAAGCGCTCGGCAAACACGGTTTATGCCTGTAAGCACATCGTTATCCGCCTTAATAACCCTGTATTTTCCATGCCGCCTGACAGTTTGAATAAAGGACGCCGCCGACGGATCAATTATCAAAGCCGTTATATTTTTTCCACAGGCTAACCCTTCAAGCTCGGCATAATATTCCTCGTCGGTTAGCTGAACTCCGGTATCGCGGCTTGAATGATAATATTCATCAACTCTGTACCAGCCGTCTGCTCCCTTTCCCCAAAGGCCAAGAGAAAAGGGATTAACCGTGCCGTAATCGCAGGACAGATAGTACTGACTTATTTTTCCGTTGCAGGCTTTTATGTGGCGGCTGCTGTCGAACATAGGATAAACCAAGCCGTCTGCCGCAACCCATTTTCCCTCTATAAAGCGCCGATAAAACGCGCCGGAATAGAGGCTTTTATATCGGCTTTTCACTGATGAAGAAAGAGAAGGATTATCGTCCATTGTAAAATGAAGATAAAGCATATTCTTCTCCTTGCATTTCTTAATCCACTCAATATAAAACCAGTGATACGGGTGCTCGGGATTGCAGTTAAAAAAGTATTTAGAGCCGTCAAGAGAGCACCTTGCAAGCGCCTGCTCAACAAAGGAACGAGGCATAAGCGCCACCTCGTCAAACATTACGCCGCCTAAGGTCATACCCTGAATAAGCGAGGCAGAGGATTCGTCTCTTCCGCCGAATATATAAAATCGGTTTGTAATGCCCTGCCTTGTAATCTCTAAATAATTTCTGCTGATTTTAAAGTCACAGCCAAAGCCTAAATCCTTTAAAACAGGCATAAGAGGCGTTATAACATTTCGTCTCAGGGAAGCGATTGTTTTGCCGCAAAGGGCAAATGAGGTATCGCTGAAATTGTAAAACGCCCAGCAGACAAACGAAACGCTCATACAAAGAGTCTTTCCGCTTCTTACGGCACCGTCGCAGATAATTCCGTTTTTGTGGCTTACTCCGCTTTTGCGGCACCACCAATTAAGCACCTGAAGCTGCTTTTTTGAAAATGGAACGAAGCTACTCATCGGTATCGTCTCCGTAATCGTTTTTCAGCCTTGCAGAGCTTCTTTCAAGTGCTTCGTAAAAAGAGGCGGGACTGCCGTCTGTTTCACTGCTGACAACCTCACGCAGCTTTTCAAGAGCCTTAAGCCTGTCAAAAAATTTAATTTCCATACCGCCGCCCTTGGGCCTTTTTATTTCGCTTACATTAAATAAATCAAGCGAGTCAAGAGAAGCAAGTATGTTTTCGTCGGATTCAAAAAGGAGAGCTACTGCGTCCTTTATTTCTCCAAAGGCCAAGCGCCTTAAGCCTTCGCAAACTTCCTTTTGTGTAATCTTCCTTCGCCGCGGCAAAAAATCATCTCCCTTTTCTGCAAACCTGTTTTATCGGTTTGCCCTTGCCGATATTTTTGTAGGAACGCCCTACACTTATAGGTCGGGCAGAGGGAAATTATAGCGTGAAATAGCTATATTTAAGGCAAAAACAGAGCAAATAATTATTTTTTGAACTAAATATTCGGGCTTTATGTATGTATGCGCGGCAGGCGTATTGCAAATCTATTGACGGAATTTGCGGTATGTAGTAAAATATAAATGATGAAATGAGGAAATAAGCTTTCCGAACACCCGTCGGACTGCGGCAGGTGAACAATATTTCATTAATATAATCAGCAGTCGGAAAGGTAATGTGATTAATATGTATTGCAAAAACTGCGGTCAGCCTATTGCAGACAATACTGCTGTATGCCCCTACTGCTCTGCCACGGTTCAGGGCGAAGCCAACCACAGCGTAAACGGCACCTACTACACTCCGCCTGAAAATCGGCAGGACTCCTATCAGCCTCAAGGGGAGCAGTACGGTAATTACTATAATCAGCCAAATAATCAGTACGGCTTTAATCAGTATTTTAAAGAGGCAGAAGCAAATATTGAAAGTGCAAATACCTTAGGCATAATTTCGATTATACTCGGTATTCTTCTGTCGCCGATTGTAGGCATTATCTGCGCAGCAGTGGGACTTTCAAAGCTCAGTTCCGTGCCCGAAATACCCGAGCTTTATACTAAAAGGCAACAGGCAAAAAGACTTAATAACTTAGGAATTATTATTCCCCTTGTAATTTGGTTAGTTGCGTTTGTTGCAATAATGCTATTTATGGGAGTGTTTGTTGCGGGCACTGTATATGGCTAATTTAAAAAACATAATACACAAAAAAGCGGTACAGTCTTTAGTGGACTGCACCGCTTTACTTTTACGCATTTTGGTTAAACAATTTATTCGGTTTTTCCCATAACATCAAGGGGGTTAACATATTTTCCGTCAACAAGGGCTTCAAAATGAAGGTGCGCTTCATCGGCTGCCTCAAACGGAACAGTACCCAAAGTGCCGAGGCTTTGCCCTATTGTTACATAATCGCCCTCGGAAACATTAACGGTATCCATTCCGCAGTATCGTGCAACGAGCTTTCCTCCGTGGTCAATTTCTATTACCTTACCTAAAAGCTCATCCTTTGTTACGCTGATAACAAGTCCGTCGTTAATTGCGGAAATTTTTTCTCCTGCGGAGCATTTAAAATCAACGGCGGTGTGCGCTCTGTAATCGCCCATGGTTTTATTTTGCACAAGCTCCTGAGTGTATCCGTTCAGAACAGCTTCACTTGCCGGATATTTATAGAATGATTTGTACGGAGTATTAGTATCGCCCTGCTCCATAGTAGGCTTTTCTTCGGCCTTTGTTGTATTGGATTTTTTTGAAGCCGTAGTTTCTTTTTCGTTTTCCTCGGTAGCTTCCTCCTTAACGGTTACCCGTCTTTGCACCTCTGTTGTAGCCTCCTGAGTCTGACTTGTTACGGTTTCCTTAACAGTTGTTGCCTCGTTAACATCGGTTACCTTTGCACTTTGAGTAGAAAAATAAACGATAAGACCTAAAGCAATTATACAAAGGCAGATAACAGAAAACAACGCCCTTAAATTTTTGTGATTAGCTTTATCTTTTGCAGACATATACAACACCTCACAACAATTATTAACCGCAAATGATATTTTTATTCACAAATTTTTTGCGCGTTTTTGATGAAGCGTTGTAAAACGGATATTTTCCGTACTCTGATTTTAGTAATACGCAATAGGATTGAGTATGCTACAGAGGTCATTTCGCCACCGAATTAACTGCCGTTATTTCAGCCGATTGTAACAGAACCGTTTTTGTTTGACGAGCCCCAGCCAATCCAGGTTTTACCGGGATTAAGGCTTATTGCCATACCGTTTTCATCTTTAACAACAAGCATACCGTTTTCAACCGACCATGTAATATCGATAACGGTTCCAAGGCTTGCAAGCTTTCCGGTTCCGCCGGAGAGCTTATAGTTGCAGTATGTTTCGGATTTTCCGGAGCCCTTGTAGTTTTCCTTAACAACATACTCAGTTGTATCAAACAACACAAGAAGATTTTTTCTTGTAACATCGCTGAAGGCTATATTTGAGTTTGAGAAGTCGGAGGTGTGATACATTTTATCCTCGGCAGAATAAGTCCAGTCTCTTGTGGAGGTATTGCCTGAAAATGTAAGGCCCAGAGTATTGCAGGCTACTTCGCCTACTGCTTGGTCTTTCTTGTTAAAATTAAACTTGGTATAGCTTGCACTGTCTGCCTTGGTTCTGAAGCCTAAATCTTCAATAGCCTGCGGAAGCTTATCACCCAAAAGAATTCCCGTATGCTCAACGCCGTAGGCACTTCTTGAGCTGTCGCGACTGTAAAGATAGCTTACTCCGGAGGTAGTCATTTGATTGATGTGGTCAACATTATCCTGCTTAAATACTGTATCGGCGCCAACATAATTTCCTCGGCTTGAGCTTTGTCCCCAATGGATAAACACGGCGTCAAAAAGCTCTGAAAACTTAATAAACGGAGGTCTTGCGCTTCTCATAGGTCCGATTTGCTCCGGGAGATTTGTGTAATCCGCATAAAACCACAGCATTCTTGTTTCTCCGCCTTCAACCTCACCCTCAAGAATAATATCGGGTGACTTTTCATCCTCTATTCCCCATTGAGGTCTTGCGTAATAGGAATTTTCAACAACACAGGCAACAGGTCTTACATCAACCGCCTTGGCATTGTAGCCCTCCTCACCTGTCAGCGGATTTGTTACTATTACAGGTGCCGCCGTGGTGGTTACGGTTGTTTGGGGTGTCTCAGTGGTTTCTTCTTCGTTTCTGCCCTTGATTGCCGCCACGGCAATCTCGGCAATAACCGCAACCGCAAGAATAACGGCAACAATAATTATTATAAGCTTTTTCTTATTTTTTACCTTACTCATTTCTTCATACTCCTCATAATTATCTTCGGTAGGCTGCTCTGAATATTCGGGCGTGCCGCCGTTAATGGTTCCGATTACACCGTCGTCAATAAATTCATCAATTTTCTTTTCTTCGGCGTCGCCGTGGATTGTAATGCTGTCAACCTGAGGCTTCGGCGTTGGCTTTTCGGCTTCAACAACAACCTCCTTCGGCTCCGGCTCCTTAGGAACGGACTTTTCGTTAACAACTACCCTGCGGCTTTCCTCTTTTCTTTCAACAGGCTCGCTGTCCTCAAGCTTAACAACAAGCTCCGGCTCCTCTTCCTTTTTTACGGAGCTGTTAGGCTTTGTGTCAAAGTCCTCATACTCAACATCTCTGTCAAGCTGCTTATTTTTGTTTCTTATCTCTTTTATAATGTCATCAATTTCGTTATTATCACTCATAAAAAAGCTCCTCAAATCACACTTAAAAAATATACCGCATTACTACATTTAGCATAGCATTTTTTGTTATTATACCATATATTCTTTTACATTGCACTATATTTTTGAAAAAATTAAATTTTATTGATTTACCGCGTCTTGTGTAGTAGAATAATAACGAGTAAAAAAACAAAGAGGTATGATTATGGCAAAAACAATTCCGATGATTATTACCAACGAAAAAATACTTGTAAAGGACAGGGAGACAAACGAGTTTAAGCCCTTTTCAATGCCTGCCGCAAATCCGTCTCCAAACATTCCCTTTTACCACGAGTTTGCCGAAAAAATTGCAGAGGACCAATATTATTTTAAAGAGTTTATGAAAAAAATATACGGCGGCAAGCTGTCAAAATATATATTTGCAATCATCGTTCCCGACGACACAAGCAAGCTTGAGTCAATTTTTATAAACGAATTTTTCGTTAATTCGGGAGCCTGCAAGGCGGTGGCGCAAATGCCTATGGCGCTGGCGCTTTCAAAGGAGTTCGACAAGTATATTTCCATATCAAAATCCCAAAGAAATGTTACCCTTGAATATGTAAGGAACAATGAAACGGTAGTAAAAAAATATTATGATATTCACACCTGCCTGCCTCAGCTTGTTTTAGAGGATGCAAAGGTTTTGCACATTGATGTGGAATACAACGATATTCCTGTTTTTATCAACAACTTTAACCAAAATATGGATGAGTTTTCGGATTTCGGCGAAGTAATTACACCGAAGCAGTTTTTGGACAAAATAGCAGTAATTGATGTTGAAAAGCTGTAAATAAACAAACACCTCCTGCAAAGAATAAAGCAGGAGGTGATTTTTTATGGAAGAAAAGAATAAAAGCCAAAGGAAGAATAATAAAAAGAAGCCCATTATAGACCTGACATCATATTTAAGTCCCGACATTGTTGATGCTGATATAGACGGAAGCTACACGGGTGTTCCGGCAGATATGTACTACTACGGCGACTTGGAGGAGCCGGTGCAGGACGCAGACGATTTATAAGAATAAGCTACACACCCTTAAGGCAAATCGGCAACAGTAAGCCGATTTGCCTTTTGTCTGCTCAATAAAAAATCTTTAATACGGGGAATACTAAATAAAAAGAAAATTTACGGAGGATTTTATGGAATCTGTATGGAGTGCAAATACAAAAATGCCGAGCTTTGAAAAGGAGGGAAAGCTGATTGATAACCCCGCAATGAAAAACGCAAAGGTTTAACTCAATTATATTATTTTACAATTTTGTAAATTTTCAAATTTGCTATTGTTATAAGCAGATGACTAATATATAATATAGATACTATTAAATTATATTGGATTATTATATATTTCTATAAATTTCACAAATTTGAAAGAGAGAGATTGAAATGCTTTTTTCAAGAGATTTAGGTATTGACCTTGGAACCTCAAATACCATTGTCTGCGACAAAAGAGGACGGGTTATAATCAACGAGCCAAGCGTTGTTGCAGTTGATGTTAAAACAAAAAGAGTGCTTGCCACCGGCAACGAAGCAAAATCAATGATTGGCAGAACTCCCGGCTCAATAATTGCGGTAAGACCACTTCAGGACGGCGTTATTGCCGACTTTGATATGACCTCGGATATGCTGAGAAGCTTTATATACCGTTCAAGCAAAAGAAGTCTTTTTACCCGCACAAGAGTAGTTGTTTCCGTTCCAAGCGGTGTAACGGAGGTTGAGCGCAGAGCAGTTGAGGACGCAGTGCGTTCTGCCGGAGCGCAGGATGTTGAGCTTATTGAGTCGCCTATGGCGGCGGCGCTGGGCGCAGAGCTTCCCGTTTACGATGCAAAGGGCTCAATGGTTGTAGACATTGGCGGCGGCACCTGTGATATTGCAGTTGTAAGTCTTGGCGGAATAGCCGCCTGCAAAAGCATAAAGACGGCAGGCGACGCCCTTGATGCCGCTATTGTTGACTATATGAAAAAGGAACACAATATGCTTATAGGCAGTAACACTGCAGAGGAAATTAAGCTTAAGCTCGGTTCAGCCTGCCCCTACGACGGCGAGGGCGCTATGGAGGTAAGAGGCAGAAATCTTATTGACGGTCTACCGAAAAGTGTTGAGATTACAAGTCAGGATATTAGATTTGTTCTCAGCGAGCCTATATCAAAAATCACCTCGGCAATAAGAGAAACCCTTGAGGTAACATTGCCTGAGCTTTCCGCCGATATAATCGACAGCGGCATTTATCTTACAGGCGGCACCTCGGCTTTAAGAGGACTTGCACAGCTTATTTCCGAAGCAGCAAGAATAGATGTACATATTCCCGAACAGGCAGAGCTTTGCGTTGCGAAGGGAACATCTGTTAAGCTTCGGAGAGCCAGATAAACAAACCGCAACAAACTATGCTTAAGGATATGAAAAAATGAAAGACCTATTTAAAAGCAGCCGTTTCAAAATCATAGCTGTAATAATTGCCCTGCTGCTTGCAGGTATGCTTATATGTGCGGCAAATTCCGTAAGCGAGTCGGCTCAGTCGGGAATTGTCGGTACAATTTTTACTCCTGCTCACCGGGCGGCGTCTAAAATTGCAGACTGCATAGAGAAAATTACAGACAGTGCAAACGGCAACGCACAGTATAACGAAAAAATAGACGAGCTTCAGCAGCAGCTGGGCGAGCTTCAAAGCAAGCTTGCAGACTACGACAACCTTAAAACCCAAAACCAGCTATACAAGGAGGCTCTTGAGCTTAAGGACGATAATCCCGATTTTCAATATCTTGAAGCCTCGGTTATCGGCAGAGACAGTGCAAGCCCTTATATTTCCTTTTCCGTAAGCAAGGGCACCGTTAACGGCGTTAAGGACGGCGACGCGGTGCTTTACGGCAAATATCTTGTAGGCATAGTAAAAAAAGCGTACCCGACCTACAGCGTTGTTTGCTCTGTTCTTGACCC